>CAMCUN010000011.1 GCA_945878995.1 Polaromonas sp. YR568
TGGCCTGGAAGTCCAGCATGGCCTGCACCTGCGCCGCGCAGCTGCGCGCGGCGGCTTGGCGCAAGGCCGCGTGCTGGCCGGCATCGGCGCGCGCGGCCTGCCACTGCGCCAGGCTCCAACCGGCGGGCAGGTAGCCATTGACCAGGTCGTGCGCCGAGGTCTGGTCGGTCACCAGGTCGGGCTTGTGGCCGCCAGCGCGTGTGCGTGCCACCAGGGTCGGGAACAGCTCGGCAGCATTGCCCAGCAGTGCCACCGAGCGCACCTGGCCTTGGGCGGTGTAGCGGGCGATGCGGGCCAGCGCGTCGTCCAGGCTGCTCGCCTGCTCGTCCACATAGCGGGTCTTGAGGCGAAAGTCGATGCGGCTTTGCTGGCACTCGATGGTCAACGAGCAGGCGCCCGCAAAACTCGCCGCCAGCGGTTGCGCGGCACCCATGCCGCCCAGCCCGGCCGTCAAGATCCAGCGGCCCTGCCAGCTGCCGCCGTGGTGCTGGCGGCCGGCCTGGGCAAAGGTCTCGTAAGTGCCTTGCACAATGCCCTGGCTGCCGATGTAGATCCAGGAGCCGGCGGTCATCTGGCCGTACATCATGAGGCCCTGGCGGTCGAGCTCGTCAAAGTGTTCCCAAGTGGCCCAGCGCGGCACCAGGTTGGAGTTGGCAATCAGCACGCGCGGCGCGTCGGGGTGGGTGGGGAACACGCCCACCGGCTTGCCGCTTTGGATCAGCAGGGTTTCATCGGGGCGCAGTCGGCGCAGCGTGGACAAGATGGTCTCCAGGCTTTCCCAGTTGCGCGCGGCGCGTCCAATGCCGCCGTAGACCACCAGAGAGTCCGGGTTCTCGGCCACCTGCGGGTCCAGGTTGTTTTGCAGCATGCGGTAGGCGCCCTCGATCAGCCAGTTGGCGCAGCTCAATTCGCTGCCGTGCGGCGAGCGCACGGGGCGCGGCCCAAAGGCATTGGCGGGAACGGAGGGGGTGGCAGTCAGGGTCATGTCGGCTCCAGGGTCAAGATTGCTGCCCCAGGTGCGGCGCAGCATTTGCGGGTTTGACTCTACTTGTCTAGTCAAGTCTGGACAAGTACGATCTCGTCATGGTTTTTACCGATCAAGCAGCGGTTTGCGGCGGCAGTTCCCCGCCGTTTCAGCAGGTCAAGACGTACTTGGCCCAGGAGCTCGCGCGCGGCACCTGGCTGCCAGGCCAGCGCATGCCCTCTGAAAGCGAGCTGATGCGCCGCTTTTCAGTCAGCCGCATGACAGTCAACCGCGCCCTGCGCGAACTCCAGGCTGAAGGCCTGATCGAGCGCACCCAGGGCGTGGGCACCTTCGCCGCCGCGCTGCACAAGGTGGCCAGCACGCTGTCCATCCACGACCTGCAAGAAGACATCGAATCGCGTGGCCACCGCCATGAGGCCCGCGTTCAACTGCACCGGGCCGAGCCGGCCACCTCAGCCCTGGGCGAGCAGCTGGGCCTGGCCTTAGGAGCTCCGGTGTTCCACACCCTCATCTTGCATTTGGAAGACGGCAGGCCGCTGCAATGCGAGGACCGCTACGTCAATCCGCTGGCCGCGCCGGGCTACCTGGCTGAGGACTTCACCCGCATCACGCCCACGCGCTACCTGTTTGGCCACACTGCGCTGCGGCGCGCGCAGTACACCTTGGAAGCCGCCACAGCCACCGCGCAGGAGGCCGAGCTGCTGCAGATCGCGCCACAGGCCCCCTGCCTCATCATGGTCAGGCGCACCATGAGCCACAACCAGGTCATCACCCTGGCCCGGCTGGTGCACCCGGGCGACCGCTACCAACTCAGCGGCGAGTTCAACCCATGAGCGCCGCGCCTCATTCCTGGCAGCGGGTGCACCTGCAGCAGGTGACACCCCAGCCCTGGCGCAACGGCGGCGGGTTGACTCACGAGCTGGTGTCTCGGCCCGCTGGTGAATGGCGCTGGCGGGTGTCGGTGGCCCGCATCGAGCGCGATGGGCCTTTTTCCCACTTCTCCGGGGTGCAGCGGCATTTCGCCGTGCTGCGCGGCGCCGGCGTTGAGCTGGACATCGACGGCATGCGCCACACCCTGCACGCAGGGGGTGAGCCGCTGGCCTTTGAGGGCGGGCAGGCTTGCCATGGCCGCCTGCTCGCGGGTGCGACCCTGGACTTCAACCTCATGAGCCGCGCTGCACCCGCCCAGCTGCAGCGCTGCAGGGGCCAAGCCCGGCCGGCCTGGCACAGCGGGCACATCGCCGGCCTCTACGCCTGCGCGCCGGCGCGGCTGGAAGGCGGCGGCCAGGACTGGACGCTGCAGGCCGATGAGCTGTTGTGGACCGAGCACCTGGCCGCGGGCGATTGGTTGGTACAGGGCGAGGATGTGCTGGCCTTTTCCCTGAAGGTGGAACCCGCATGAGCCTGCACCTGCTCACCGACTGCCACGTCGCCACCCTGGTGCCTGCGCCTAACGACCCACTGGGCCTGTGCCGGGACGCCGCTGTGCTGTGGGACGACCAGGACGGGCTCCTGCGCTGGGTGGGGCCCCGAGGGCAATTGCCCGCCGGCTTGCAAGCTGTGCAGCATGGTGGCCAGGGCGGCTGGGTCACGCCTGGTCTGATCGATAGCCACACCCACCTGGTGCATGGGGGCGGGCGCAGCCAGGAGTTCCGCCTGCGCTTGCATGGCGCCAGTTACGAAGACATCGCCCGCGCCGGTGGTGGCATCGTCTCCACCGTGCGCGCCACGCGCCAGGCCAGTGCCCATGAGCTGCTGGCGCAGGCCCTGCCGCGCCTGGACAGCCTGCTGGCCGAGGGCGTGACCACGGTCGAGATCAAGTCAGGCTATGGCCTGGACGTGCTCAGCGAGCGCAAGTCGCTGGAGGTCGCGCGCGAACTGGCTAGCCACCGTGCGGTCGACGTCCGCACCACCTTCCTGGGCGCCCACGCCCTGCCGCCGGAGTTCGCAGGCCAGCCTGAGGCCTACATCGATGCTGTGCTGGCCATGCTGCCTGAGCTGCACAGCCTGGGCCTGGTCGATGCGGTCGATGTGTTTTGCGAGCGCATCGCTTTCAGTCTGGCGCAGACCGAGCGGGTGTTCCAGTCTGCCCGAGCGCTGGGCCTGCCCGTCAAGCTGCACGCCGAGCAGCTCAGCGACATGGGCGGTGCCGCCCTGGCGGCGCGCCACCAGGCCCTCAGCTGCGACCACCTGGAGTGGCTCTCGCCCGAAGGCGCGCGCGCCATGGCCCAGGCCGGCACGGTGGCGGTGCTGCTGCCAGCGGCTTTTTACTTTCTGCGTGAGTCGCGCGTGCCGCCCGTGGCCTTGCTGCGTGAGCTGGGCGTGCCCATGGCCCTGGCCACCGACTGCAACCCGGGCAGCGCGCCCTGCGCCTCGCTGTTGCTGATGCTGAGCATGGGCTGCACCCTGTTCCAGCTTACCCCCGAAGAAGCGCTGCAGGGTGTGACCTGCCATGCCGCACGCGCGCTGGGCCTGGCTGACCGGGGCCAGTTGCAGCCGGGGCTGCGCGCCGACCTGGCGCTGTGGCCCATCGACCACCCCATCGACCTGTGCTACCGCTTCGGCCAGCACCACGCGGTGCGCACGGTGCAAGCTGGTCGCTGGCGGTCGGCCCCATTTCAGGAGGCCCAGGCCCATGCATGAACTGAGTTTGGACCTGGTGCGCGGCCATCTTCCGGTGCTGGTCAGCATGCCGCACATGGGCAGCTACCTGCCGGCGCGGCTGGCCCCGTCTTTTGTGCCACGGGCGCTGGACTGCGAAGACGCCGACTGGCACATGGACCGGCTCTATGACTTCGCACTGGACATGGGCGCCAGCGTGTTGCGCCCGCGCCTGTCGCGCTACGTGATCGACCTCAACCGCCCGCCCGATGACGCCCCCATGTACCCGGGCGCGGCCAACACCGAGCTGTGTCCCACGCGCTTTTTCACTGGCGAGCCGCTGTACGTGCCTGGCTGCGAACCCACGGCCGAGGACAAGCGCGAACGCCTGCAACTGGGCTGGCAGCCCTACCACCAGGCCTTGCAGCAAGAGCTGGCGCGCCTGCACCAGGCGCACGGCCAAGTGTTGCTGTGGGACGCGCACAGCATACGCGCGCAGCTGCCCTGGCTGTTTGAGGGCCGGCTGCCCGACCTCAACATCGGCACCGCCGACGGCCAGGCCGCGCACCCAGCGCTGGCCCAAGCCGTGATGCAAGTCTGCTCTGTTCAGGCGGACTACAGCCACACCCTCAACGGCCGCTTCAAGGGCGGCTACATCACCCGGCGCTATGGCCAGCCCGAGCGCGGCATCCATGCGGTGCAGCTTGAGCTGTGCCAGTGCCTGTACATGCAGGAGGAGCCGCCTTACGCCTACCTGCCCGAGCGCGCCCGCAGGCTCCAGCCTGTGCTCGAGCGCATGCTGCGCGCCGCCCTGGCGGCCCTGCCCCGGCCATGAAATTCTGGTGCAGCCACGCTTGGACAGACGGCCGTTGGCAGGCTGATGTGCGGCTGGAGACCGACGCGCAGGGCCTGTGGAGCCGCATTGAGACCGGCGTGGCCGCAGCGCAGGCCCCGGACGCCCAGCGCCTGGGGCCGGTCCTGCCCGGCCTGGTGAATGCCCACAGCCATGCCTTTCAGCGCGCCATGGCCGGCCTGGGTGAGCGGCTGGACCCGCAGGCGCCGCAGGATGATTTTTGGTCCTGGCGCGAACGCATGTACCGGGTGGCCGCCGCGCTCAGCCCGCAAGCGCTGGAGACCATCGCCACCTGGCTCTACACCGAGCTGCTGGCCCAGGGCTACACCCAGGTCTGCGAGTTCCATTACCTGCACCACGCACCAGATGGTCAGCGCTACGCCGACCCCCAGGCCATGAGTTGGGCGCTGGTGCGCGCGGCCGAGCGCACGGGCATGGGCCTGACCCTGCTGCCCACGCTCTACATGCGGGCGGGCTTTGAAGGCGGGGCCTTGCGGCCCGCCCAGCAACGTTTTGTCAGCACGCCCGACTTCATTGTGGACACCTGCGAGCGCGTGCGGGCCCATGGCCGCCAACACGGCAGGCAGCTTCTGCTGCAGGCCGGCCTGGCCCTGCATTCGCTGCGCGCCGTGCCACCCGAGGTGGTGCGCGAATTTTCATTGAGGGGCGCGCCTGGCCCCATCCACATCCACGCCGCCGAGCAGCCGCTGGAGGTGGCGCAATGCCTGCAGCACCTGGGCGCACGCCCGGTGCAGTGGCTGCTCGAGCATGCAGGTCTGGGGCCGCACTGGCAGTTGGTGCATGCCACCCACATTGATGCTGACGAACTGGCGGGCCTGGCCGCCAGCGGCGCTGGCGTGGTGCTGTGCCCGAGCACGGAGGCCAACCTGGGCGACGGCCTGTGGCCGCTGCCGCAAGGCCTGGCGCAGGGCGTGCGCTGGTCCATAGGCAGCGACAGCCAGGTCGGCCGCAGCTGGCGTGGTGAGCTGCGCTGCCTCGAATACGGCCAGCGCCTGGCGCTGCAGCGGCGCAACATCGCCGCCCGCCATGGCGGCCAAACGAGCAGCGCAGCGGCGCTCTTTGAAGCGGCGCTGGCCGGCGGCAGCCTGGCCAGCGGCCTGCCCCTGGGCGGCATCGCCTTGGGCCAGCGCGCCGACCTGCAGGAACTCGACACCGACCACCCCGCCCTGCTGGGCCTGCCGGTGGACAGCCTGCTGGACGCCTGTGTGTTTTCCGAGCCCGGCCCGCAAGCGCGCCGTGTCTGGGTGGCCGGCCGCCCAGTGGCCACCGATTTGATGCCCCTGCGCGCCGATTGGCAGCAGCTGTTGGCGCAGCTGTGGCCGGGCGCGCGCGCAGCGTCCCCCTCTTTTTAAACCTGATTACTTTCTCTACCCCATGTCCATTCTTGAGCTCACCGAACCCCATGTGTTTTTGCGCAACTGCTGGTACGTGGCCAGCGTCACGCACGAGGTCGCGCGCAGCCCCAAGGCCGTGCGCCTGCTCGGCGATGACGTCGTGCTCTACCGCCGCGAAGACGGCTCGCCCGTGGCCCTGGAAGACGCCTGCCCGCACCGCAAGCTGCCGCTGTCCATGGGCCGCATCAAAGGCGACGCCATCGAGTGCGGCTACCACGGCCTGACCTTCGACGGCTGCGGCACCTGCATTGAGGCACCCACGCAAGCGCAGATTCCGGCGCTGGCCCGGGTGCGCAGCTACCCGGTGCAAGACCGCTATGGCCTGCTGTGGATCTGGATGGGCGATGCCGCATTGGCCCAGCGCACGCCGGTGCTGGAGATCGAGCACCACAACGACCCCGGCTGGCACATGACCACCGGCGACAGCCTGCGCTGCGGCTGCCACTACCTCTGGCTGGTCGACAACCTGCTGGACCCGTCGCACGTGGCCTGGGTGCACCGCAACAGCTTTGCCTCTTCGGGCACCGAGGACACGCCGCTGCAGATCGAGGCCGACGCGCAAGGCGTGGTCTGCAGCCGCTGGATCTACGGCCAGCCACCACCGCCGTTTTACGCGCCGCTGGTCAAGTTCGAGGGACCGGCCGACCGGCTTCAGCACTACGAGGTGCGCCTGCCCTCGATCGCCATCAACCGCAGCACCTTCGCGCCTGCCGGCATGGGTGGGCCGGGGGTGGGCGAGGATGCGCGCATTTACCGCATGGTGTCCTATAACTTCCTCACGCCCGTCGATGCCAACAACACGCTGTACTTCTGGCTGCAGCACCGCAACACCGACCCGCACGACCAGGCCCTGACCGAGCGCATTGCCGCCGGCGCCAAAGCCGCCTTCGAAGAAGACCGCCAAATTCTGGAGGCCGTGCACCAAGGCATGAAGCACAAGCGCACGCCCAACATCGGCCTGCTGCTGGACGCCGGCGCTTCCCGCCTGCGCCGGGCCCTGGCCGAGCGCATCGCGGCCGAGCAGGGCCAGGAGCCAGCATGAACACGATCACACCGGGCCAGCTGGGCTGGCCGCTGATGCGTGAGATCCGCCTGGGTCCCCAGCGCCTGGACCTGGATGCTGCCGCCTGGGCCGACGTGCAGGCCAGCGCCGATGCGGTGGCCCGGGTGCTGGCCAGTGGCCAGGTGGTCTACGGCCTGAACACCGGCTTTGGCAAGCTGGCCAGCACCCGCATCCCGGACAGCGACCATGCCCAGCTGCAGCTCAATTTGCTGCGCTCGCACGCCGTGGGCGTGGGCGAGCCCATGACGGACGCCGTGGTGCGGCTGATGCTGCTGCTCAAGGCGGCCAGCCTGGGGCGCGGCCACTCCGGCGTGAGCCCGGCCCTGGTGCGCGGCCTGCTGGACCTGCTGGCGCACGACCTGCTCCCGGTGGTGCCGTGCAAGGGCTCGGTGGGCGCCAGCGGCGACCTGGCCCCCCTGGCCCACCTGTGTCTGCCGCTGATAGGTGAAGGCCAGGTGCGGCTGCGCGGCCAGACCCTGCCCGCTGGCCAGGCCCTGCAGGCCTGCGGCCTGCAGCCCATCGCGCTGGGCGCCAAAGAGGGCTTGGCGCTGATCAACGGCACCCAGGCCTCGACCGCACTGGCCATTGAAGGCTTGTTTGCCGCCGAGCAGCTGCTGTGCGCGGGCGTGCTGGTGGGCGCGCTCACGCTGGACGCGGCGCGTGGCAGCGACGCGCCCTTCGATCCGCGCATCCATGCGCTGCGTGGCCAGCCGGGTCAGATGGACACCGCCGCCGCCTACCGGGCGCTGCTGGACGGCAGCGAAATCCGCCGCTCCCACCTCGTCGATGACGAGCGCGTGCAAGACCCCTACTGCCTGCGCTGCCAGCCGCAGGTCATGGGCGCCTGCCTGGACCAGCTGCGCCACGCCGCGCAGGTGCTGCTGCGCGAAGCCAACGCAGTGACCGACAACCCGCTGGTCTTTCACGGCCCGGGCGGGGACACCTTGCTGTCGGGCGGCAACTTCCATGCCGAACCGGTGGCCCTGGCCGCCGACGGCATGGCGCTGGCGATTGCCGAGATAGGCGCCATCGCCGAGCGGCGCGTGGCCATGTTGGTGGACAGCGCCATCTCGGGCCTGCCGGCCTTTCTCACGCCCGCGCCGGGTCTCAACTCGGGCTTCATGATCGTCCATGTCACGGCCGCCGCCCTGGCGTCGGAGAACAAGTCGCTGGCCCATCCCGCCAGCGTGGACAGCCTGCCCACTTCGGCCAACCAGGAGGACCACGTCAGCATGGCCACCTTCGCTGCCCGCCGGCTGGGCCCCATGGCCGAGAACACCGCGCACATCCTGGCCATCGAGCTGCTGGCCGCCGCCCAGGGCATAGAGTCGCACCGGCCCATGCGCAGCACCGACACGCTAGAGCGCCTGCATGCTCAGGTGCGCAGCTTCAGTGCGGTGCTCACGCAGGACCGCAGTCTTGCCCCTGACATGGAGGCCGCCTCGCAGTGGCTGCGCAGCCCGGCATTTTTTGACGTGGTCCTGCCCCAGTCCCCCGCAGTTCTGCAGCAGGCCATGGACCGGCTGTTTTGCACCGGCCAGGACGCGGCTTAAGGCAACTCGGCTGCTGCTGCGCTAGGGAGCGCGCAGCACGGTCGCCGTGCGCTCAAGCCAAAGCGCCAGGCTGTGGTCCAGGCTGGCTTCGACCCACAGCCGCACCGCACCAGACTGCGCTGGCTCTTGGGCCAACACCACCGTGAACGGGCCCAGCCGACTGCGGCCGGCAAAGTCGGCGGGCAGGCGCTCGAGGTCCAGGTCGCAGCCGGCGGACAGGAGCGGGCCGGCCGGTGCCGGCAGCAGGCACAGGGCATGGGCGTCGCTCAGGTCCACGCAGGCATGGAACGCGCCTGCGGCAGCCTCTTCCACGGCATGCCGCAGCGCGCTGGCGTCGGTGCCCGCGTCGTCCTGCCAGCACCACCATTCGTCCGGGCCCAGGCGCAGCCACAGCGCGGGTCCGTGTGTGAGCTGGCGGCAGGGCGCGAGTTGCGACAGGCCGCCGGCCAGGCGGTCCAGCCAAGGCGCGGGGCGGGTGCGCAGGCTGAGCAGGCTGCCAAAGCGCATCTGGAAGGTGTTGGATTCAGCCACGCATGCGCCCTCCCTCGGGATCGACGAACACCGGCGCCACCACGGTGGCGCTGCGCAGCGCCAGGCCGTCGGCGGTGGCCGAAGTGACCTGCACCCGCTCGCCGTGGCGCGAAGTGCCATCCTCCAGCAGAGCCAGCGCCACCGCCCGCCCCAGGCTGGGGCTCCACACGCTGGCGGTCACAAAGCCCGCGCTGGCCAGCGGCGCGGTCCGCGCGCTGGCCAGGTCCAGGCCCATGCGCATAATCTGCGCGCCTTCCTCCAGCGGCGGTCCATCCTGCACCTGCAGGCCCACCAGATGCGCGCGGCCCTGAGGGCGGGCCAGGTCGCGCTGCAAGGAGCGCTTGCCCACAAAGTCGTCCTTGTCCATGCGCACCGCCCAGGCCAGACCCAGGTCCAGCGGGTTGACACAACCGTCGACCTCGTGGCCCACCGAAATAAAACCTTTTTCCACCCGCAGCACGTGGTTGGCTTCCGAGCCCATCACCTCCAGACCCAGGGGGCGGCCGTGCTCCAGCAGCGTTTCCCACAGCGCCAGGGCGCGGCGGGCGGGCAGGTGGATCTCAAAGCTGAGCTCTCCGGTGAAGCTCACGCGAAACAGGCGCACCGCGTGGCCAGCCAGCTGCCCCTCGCGCCAGGCCATGAAGGGAAAGTCGGCTTTTTCTAGCGGCACGCTGCTGCCGCAGGCCGCCAGCAGCTGGCGCGCGCGCGGGCCACACACCACCAGCGCGGCCCACTGCTCGCTCACCGGCGTCACGAAGACCTGCTGTCGGCCCTGGAAATGCACCTGCCGCACCGACTCCAACCAGGCGTGCACGGCCAGCGCCTGGCCGGTGGTGGTGGTGATCCACCAGCGGTGTTCGTCCAACCGGAACACGGTGCCGTCGTCGAACACCCGGCCGTCCTCGCGCAGCATCACGGCGTAGCGGCCGCGCCCGGGCTTGAGGTCGGCCACCCGGCAGGCGTAGACCTGCTCGAGCAGCGCGATCGCATCGGGGCCAGTGATTTCAAATTTGCCCAGCGGCGAGCTGTCGTACAGGCCCACCGCTTCGCGGCAGGCCCGGCACTCGCGTTCCACGGCCTGCGCCATGGACTCGCCAGGCCGGGGGTAATAGCCAGGGCGGCGCCAGTTCTGGCCGGACTCGTACATCACCGCACCGGCCTGCTCGTGCCAGGGTGTGATCGGGGTGCGGCGCACTGGGCGGATCAGCAGGCCCGGGTCGGCCCCCGCAATGGCGGCAAAGGGCACAGGGGTGTAGGGCGGGCGCAGCCGGGTGGGGCCCAGCGCGCCCGCGTCCAGACCGCGCAGCCCGGCCATCAGCACCGCGCCGTGGACCGAAGACGTCCGCCCCTGGTCCGGCCCCATGCCCAGGGCGGTGTAGCGCTTGAGGTGCTCGGTGGCTTCATAGCCTTCGCGGTGGGCCAGCACCAGGTCGTCCAGGGTGACGTCGCTGGCCAGGTCCACAAAGACCTTGCCGCGACCGCCTGCGTGTGGGCCAAGGGCGCTGCAGCCCCCGAGTTCGGGGGGCGCCTGGGGCAGCGGCGGCGGCTTCAGGCGCAGCCCCAGCGCCTGCGCGACCTGCGCCGCGCCCTGCGCGGCCGAGTCCATGCAGGCGGACGTATCTTGCGGGCCTGAGGCCGTGCCAATGCAGCACGCCAGCCCGCCGCCAACCGGCACCATGCCGTGGAGCTGCGTGTCGTAGCGGTTGGCGCCACCGGCCTGGGCATGCAGGGCCAGCGCGCTGCTCCAGCCGCCCGAGACCGCCAAAAGGTCAGCCTCGTGCCACTGGGCGCGGCCCTCAGAGTCCAGCAGGGCGACGGCGCGCAACTGAGCGCGGCCGCGCACCCTGCCCACCCGGGCGCCCAGGTGCACCGCAAGGCCGCGCGCCTGCGCCTGCGCGAGCAGATCTGGGTGGACCTGGGGGCGCAGGTCGGCCACGGCCAGCACCTGCAGGCCCGCATCGTGCGCGTCCAGGGCGGTGGTCCAGGCCGCGTCGTTGTTGGTGGCCAGCACCATGCGCCGGCCTGGGGCCACGCCCCAGCGCTGCAGGTAGCTGCTCACAGCGCCGGCCAGCATCACGCCGGGGCGGTCGTTGTCGGCAAAGAGCAGGGGCCGCTCGATCTGGCCGGTGGCCAGCAGGGCGTGGCGGGCGCGCACCTTCCAGATGCGTTCTTGCCCGGGCTGGCTGCGGTCCACGGCCACAAAGAGCCCATGATCGTGCTGCGCCACCACCTGCGTGCAGGCCCAGCGCCTGACCAGGGGGTGGGCGTCCAATGCTTGCTGCGCCTGCGCGATCCAGTCGTCCATGGCATGGCCAGCGGGGCGGTCCAGCCAGCGCCCGCCGGGCTGCGGCGCATCATCGGCCAGCACCACGCGCGCCCCGGCTTCAGCCAGTGCCCAGGCGGCCCACAGCCCGCTCAGACCCGCGCCCACCACCAGCACGTCGGCGTGGGCATAACGGCGCTCATGGCCGACCTCGGCAGGCGCGTTCTGCGGCACCCGCCCCAGCCCTGCGGCATGGCGCAAGGCGCGCTCGAACCAAGGCCAGGCCCAGGCCGGCGACTTGAAGGCCTTGTAGTAAAAGCCCGCCGGCAGCCAGCGGTGCAAGGCGTCGGCGGCGGCCATGACATCCCATTGCAGGCTGGGCCAGCCCTGCTGGCTGTGGGCGCGCAGGCCCTGCACCAAAGGCTCGGTGGTGGCCAGCACATTGGGTTCGTCCCTGGGCGCGGTCAGGCCCAGGAAAGCATTGGGCTCCTCCCAGCCCGCGCCCAGCAGGCCGCGCGGTCGGTGGTACTTGAAGCTGCGCGACAGCAGCATCTGGCCGTTGGCCAGCAGGGCCGAGGCCAGGGTGTCGCCCTGCAGGCCCTGCAGGGGCCGGCCGTTGAAGGCGAAGTCCAGCGTCTGGCCGTGCGCGATGAAGCGGCCGCCACTGGGCAGGCGCCAGCCGCTCATGGCGCGACCTCCACGGCTTGGCAGTCCAAGATGGCCTGGCTGTGCGGGTCGCGCCGCACCTGCAGCCAGCTGCGGCAGCCATGCTGGTGCCACCACAGCTCGCGCACCGGGGTATCGGGGTTGCGGCGGTAATAAAGGTGCTCGGCCCAGGCCGGGTCTGCCAGGGCCTCGGCTTGCGTGGGCCGCTCGCTGAATTCACCGGTGCAGACGAACTCTTGTTCGCTGCGGGGACCGCAAAAAGGACAGGTCAGCTGCAGCATGGGGCCTTAAAAGCGGTTGGACGCGCTGGCGGTCTCAAAATGCAGCCGCCCGCTGGCAAAGCGCTCCAGCGAGAACGGCGCGCAAAAGCGGTCGGCTTGGCCGCGCGCCATGAGCCCCGCCAGGCTGCGCCCACCCGCAGGAATCGACTTGAAGCCGCCCGAGCCCCAGCCCGTGCTCACGCACAGGCCCTCTACCTCGGTGAGCGAGAGGATGGGGCTGGTGTCGGCCGACAGGTCTATGGCCCCGCCCCAGGTCCGCAGCAGCTTGACGCGGGCCAGCGCCGGGAACAGTTCCAGCAAGCCAGCCACGCAGTCCTCAATGACGTGGTGCTGGCCGCGCTGGGTCCACGACAGGCCCGCGTCCGGCCCGCCCCCTATCACCAACTCGCCCTTGTTCGACTGGCTGAAGTAAATCCCCAGCGCCGGGCAGGAGACGATCACATCGAGCATGGGCTTGAGCGGCTCGGAGACAAAGGCCTGCAGCGTCAGCGTCTCCAGCGGCAGGCGCAGACCCGCCAGGGCCGCCAGCCGGCTGCTCGCGCCCGCCACGGCCAGACCCAGCCGACCAGTGACGATGCGCCCGCGCGTGGTCTGCACGGCTTGCACGCGGCCACCCTGGCACTCGATGCCCGTGACCTCGCAGTTTTCAATGATGTCCACGCCCGCTGCGCTGGCCGCGCGCGCATAGGCCCAGGCCACTGCGTCGTGGCGCACCGTGCCGGCGCGGCCCTGCCAGGCACCAGCCAGCACGGGCAGGCGCTGGCCAACATCCCGGCGCAGCAGCGGCAGCAGGCGGTGCACCGCGTCGGCGTCCAGCAGCTCGTAGTCGGCGCCGGCCAGACGCATGGTGTGCATGCGCCGGCGCGCGTCGCGCAGCTTGCCCCAGGTTTGGATGATCTCGATTTGCCCGCGCTGGCTGACCATGAGGTTGAAGTCCAGGCGCTGACTAAGGTCTTCCCAAAGACGCAAATTTTCGTCCTGAAAGCGGATACCCGGCTCGCGCAGGTAGTTTGAGCGGATCACAGTGGTGTTGCGGCCGGTGTTGCCGCCGCCCAGCCAGCCGCGTTCGAGCACGGCCACCCGGCTCAAGCCCTCATCGCGCGCCAGGTGCCAGGCAGTCGCCAAGCCGTGGCCGCCG
Source organism: Polaromonas sp. YR568 (assembly GCA_945878995.1). Lineage (GTDB taxonomy): Bacteria > Pseudomonadota > Gammaproteobacteria > Burkholderiales > Burkholderiaceae_C > Polaromonas. The sequence goes on from CAMCUN010000011.1 coordinate 13,350, forward strand.
CCGCCCACCACCACCGCGTCATAGTGGGGCGCAGGCTCGGCCAGGCGCCAGGCACGTGGCCAGCCGCGGTGGCCGCGCAGACCCTGACGAAAGAGCTCAAAAGTGTTGTAGCGCACGGGCACCAAAATGGGGCTTAGGCAAAAGCTGCCAGCCTCTTGTCTAGACATGTTAATGTAGCCTCGCCCGCAGCCCCTGCACTCAGGGACAACCATAATGGGATGGGTGCGACTGTCGGCTAGGATTCAGGGTATTTGTTGTTAATCTGTTAACTGGTCAAGCGCGCTCTTTTAAGCGCGTTTTCCAGCCCATGTGGCCGCACGACAAAATCACCCCATTTTTTTAAAAGGTGCCTCGATGAAATTCTTCAAAGCCGTTCTGTCTGTCGCCATGGTGGCGCTGGCCGCCCTGAACAACCCGGCAGCAGCCCAGGGCGCACCGGCCAAAAGCCGTTTGCAGACCATTTTGGAGCGGGGCAGCTTGCGCGTGGGCACCACGGGCGACTTCAACCCCATGTCCATCCGCGACGCGGCCACCAACAGCTACCGCGGCTTTGACATTGAGGCCATGGAGCAATTGGCCAAGGACATGGGCGTGAAAATCGAGTGGGTGCCGGCCGAATGGGCCACCTTGGTCGCTGGCATCACCGCCAACCGCTATGACATCTTTTCCGGCGCCTCGCTGAGCATGGCGCGGGCCAAAACAGTGGCGTTTTCCGATCCCTACATCGACGCGGGCACTGTGCCCGTGATCCGCAAGGCGGACGCGGCCAAGTTCAGCAGCTGGGCCGACCTCAACCGCGCTGGCACCAACATCGCCGTCTCCTTGGGCACCGTGTTCGAAGAACAGGCCAAGACCCACTTCCCACAGGCCAGCGTGCGCGCCATCGAAAAACCCGCCACCGGCTACCAAGAGGTGCTGGCCGGCCGGGCTGTGGCCACCATCACCAGCAATGTGGAAGCCTCCACCCTGGTCAAGACCCACCCCACCCTGACCACCATCTCCAAAGCCGAGCTGCGCAACAAGCGGCCCTTTGCCTACCCCATGCCACAGGGTGATCCGACCTGGACCATCTTCGTCAACAACTGGGTGGCTTTGAAAAAATCCGAAGGCTATTTCGAATCGCTCGAAAAGAAGTGGCTGGGTCTGTGACCGTTTCGCGCGGCTGAAATGCGTGCGTGCTCGGCGGGCTTGCTCGCGCTGGCCTGTCTGGGGCTGTTGGCAGGTTGCGGGGGAGCGGGCGACGGCACCGCCTACTCTTGGGGCTGGTACACCCTCAGCCCCTTCACCGACAAGGGCGCTGCCAACCTGAAATTTTTGCTGGCTGGCATCTGGATGACCCTCGGGCTGTCTTTGTCTGCCATCGTGGTGTCAGTCATCCTGGGGGTGGCGCTGGCGCTGTCGGCGCTGTCCTCCTCCCGTGCCTTGCGCATGGTCTCACGCACCTATGTAGAAGTGTTCCGCTCCATCCCGCTGCTGGTGCTGCTGCTGTGGGTCTACTACGGCTTGCCCATGGTCACGGGGCTGCAGTTTGGTGCTTTTGCTGCTGGCGTGATTTCGCTGGCGCTGTCTGATGCGGCTTTCGAGTCCGAAATTTTTCGTGCCGGCATCCAGTCTGTGGCCAAGGGCCAACGCGAAGCCGCGCAGACCCTGGGCCTGTCCAGCCGCGACGCCTTTCGCTTTGTGATCTTTCCGCAGGCCATACGCACCATCTTGCCTGCCCTGGGCAACCAGTTTGTGTACGTGCTCAAAATGAGCTCGCTGGTCTCGGTGATTGGCCTGCAAGAGTTGACCCGGCGCGCCAATGAGCTCAACGTCACCGAGTACCGGCCGCTGGAGATCTACACTGCACTGGTGGTCGAGTACCTCTTGCTCATTTTGTTGACCTCTTGGGGTGTGCGCAGACTGGAAAAGCGCATGTCCAGCACGCCACACTGAAGGCCTGGCCTGCGCCAGCGCGCAGCCCTCAGTGCCTAGGGCTCAGTCAGTGGTGCAGGATGCGCTCTAAAAAGCTGCGGCAGCGCTCGCTGCGTGGGGCGCTGAAAAATTGCGCTGGCGGCGCGTCTTCGACCAAGCAGCCTTGGTCCATGAACACCACCCTGTCGGCCACCCGGCGGGCAAAACCCATTTCGTGGGTGACGCACAGCATGGTCATGCCTTCGCGGGCCAGGCCTTCCATGACGCCCAGCACCTCTTGGATCATCTCAGGGTCCAGCGCCGAGGTGGGCTCGTCAAAGAGCATGATGCGCGGGCGCATGCACAGCGAACGGGCAATCGCCACCCGCTGCTGTTGGCCGCCCGAGAGCTGCGAGGGAAACTTGTGCGCCTGCTCGGCGATGTCCACCCGCGCCAGGTACTCCATGGCCAGGTCTTGGGCCTCCTTGCGGGCCATGCCGCGCGCCCGCATGGGCGCCAGCGTGAGGTTGTCCAACACCGACAGGTGGCCAAAGAGGTTGAACTGCTGGAACACCATGCCAATTTGGCTGCGCGCCTGCGATTGCTGCGAGGCCTGCGAGCCGACCTCTACGCCGTCCACCCAGATCTGGCCGGCATCGTTTCGCTCGAGCTGGCTCAGGCAGCGGATCAGCGTGGACTTGCCCGAACCCGAGGGGCCACAGATGACAATTTTTTCCCCTGCGGCCACCGACAAGTTGACCTCGTTGAGGGCCTTGAAGCTGCCAAAGGATTTGCTCACGCCCTCAAAACGGATCAGCGGGGCGGACCCCGCAAGCGACTGACTCATGGAAAACACCTTCGACATGGATGGTGACGAATATTATGATGTACAGCATGCATCTTGCCTATACAAGCTGGCCCCAGGTGGAGCAATACCTCAGGCGCTGCCAGGGCATCATCATTGCCCTGGGATCCACTGAGCAGCACGGCCCCATAGGCCCCATAGGCACAGACGCGCTGGTGGCCCAGGCCATTGCCGAAGGCGCAGCCGAACAGGGCCGCTGGCTGCTCGCACCCACCCTGAACCTGGGTCCAGCGCAATTCAATTTGAGTTTTCCCGGCACCATAGGTTTGCGTGCCAGCACCCTGATGGCCGTGGTGCAAGACGTGCTCAACTGCCTGGCCACGCAAGGCTTCAAGCGGTTTTATTTTCTCAACGGCCACGGCGCCAACATCGCCGCGGTCAACGCCGCTTGCCAAGATTTTTACGCCCAATGGAGCATGGGTCAGCGCACAGGCGAGGTGCCGCGCTGCCGGCTGCGCTCGTGGTGGGACTACCCCGGCCCTGACCGCCTGCGCAAGCAGTGGTACGGCGACTGGGAAGGCATGCACGCCACGCCCAGCGAACTGGCCATTGGCATGGCCTTGCTCGGGGATCGCTTTCCCAGTGAGCCGGCGGCGCTGGCCCAGGTGCAAGCGCCCCCGCAGGCGCTGCCCGAGGGCTACGCCAAGCAGCACGCGGGCGACAACCACCTGGACGCCCGCTCGCACCGCGCGCAGTTCCCAGACGGGCGGGTGGGCTCGCATTCGGCGCTGGCCACGCCAGCGCATGGCCAGGCCCTGCTGGAGGCGGCGGTCGCCGATGCCCACCAAGACATGGCCCTGTTCTTTGAGGCGCCATGATCATCCTTTATGGACTGCCGGTGTCCAGCTACACCGCCAAAGTGCGTGTGGCCCTGCACTGGCGGGGCCTGAGCTACCAAGAGCGCGAACCCGAGGGGGGATACCGCTCGGCCGCCTGGGCTGAGCGCGTGCCCATGGGCACCTTGCCTGCGCTGGCCCACGATGGCTTTTTTGTGGCCGAATCCGAGGCCATTCTTGAATACCTGGAAGACGCCTTTCCTGAGCGCCCTTTGCTGCCGACCGGCGCCCAGCCCAGGGCCCAGACTCGCATGCTGGCCCGCTTGCACGACCTGCACGTCGAGCCGCGGGTACGCGCCTTGTTTCCCCTGATCAAAGACCCCGCACCACACCTGCGCCTGCCCGAGTTGCACGCGGCACTGCACGACAAGCTCGAGCGCCTGGCGCAGCTCGCGCAGGCCTGCCCCTTCATGGCCGGCAAGCAACCCAGCCTGGCCGACTGCGGCTTTGCAGTCACCCTTCCCCTGGCCAGGCGCTTGCTTGAGGCCTTGGACCGGCCACTGGGCTTGCCTGCCAAGCTCCAGGCCTGGGAAGAGGCCATGGCGCAAGAGTCGGCCGTGCAAGCCGCCTTGGCGCCCTGGCGCTTGGCCACCGACAATTGGCTTGCCACTGCAAGGAAATCATCATGAATCAAACCCACCACACCCACGACACCCACCACAGCGACTTGCTGCATCCAGGGTGGCAGTACATTGAGAAAAACAGCCTGGAGCAATTCAGCCCCCAGGATTGGGAAATCCTGCAAAGCCAGCGCGACACCTACATGCGCGAGCAGCAGGCCCGCCAAGCGCTGCGCATGCTGGCCGACTCCGAGCATGACAGCACCTTTGGCTACCGCGTCAACAACTACAGGCACAGCCTGCAGTCGGCCACACTGGCGCTGCGCGACGGCCAGGACGAGGAGGACATCGTGGTGTGCCTCTTTCATGACATCGGCTTCATCACCTGCCCCAACAGCCATGGTGAATTTGCCGCCGCCTTGCTGGGCAACTACGTGTCCGAGCGCAACCGCTGGATGCTCCAGCGCCACGCCATCTTTCAAGACGTCCACGCCCCGCACCACCCGCATGCCGACCCGCATGGCCGTGATCGCTGGCGCGGCCATCCGCACTTTGAATGGGCGGCCACCTTTGTGGAGCGCTACGACCAGGCGGCCATTGATCCGGCGTACGAATGCGCGCCGCTGTCGCAATTCGAGCCCATGGTCATGCGTGTGTTTGCCCGCCCCCCACAACCCTTGCCCCTTGATTGAACACTGGAGAGCCCATGTCCGCCTGGATACGCATGATTCCCCTCGAACAGGCGCAGGGCGCCTTGGTCAGCGCTTACGAAAAAGTCAAAACGCCGCACGGCACGGTCGACAACGTCATGAAGGCGCACAGCCTGCGGCCGCACACCATGGAGGGCCATGTCACGCTCTACCGCAGCGTGCTGCACAGCCCAGACAACACCTTGCCATTTGGCTTTCTGGAGGTTGTCGCCTCCTATGTGAGCATGCTCAACCGCTGCGACTACAGCCTGACCCACCACTGGGCCAACGCCAGGCGCCTGATGGCCGACCCCGTGCGCGCCGATGCAGTGCACCAGGCCTTGCAAGAGCGCCAACCACACAAGGCTTTTACCGGCAAAGAATTGGCGCTGCTGGTCTACGCGGGCAAGCTCACCACCGATGTGGCCCACATGGTCAAGGCCGACATTGACGCGCTGCACGCCGTGGGCTGTGACGACGGAGAAATCTTGGAAGTCAACCAAGTCTGTGCCTATTTCAACTACTCCAACCGGCTGCTCAATGGCCTGGGCGTGAGCACGCAGGGCGATGTCATCGGCTACTACAAGGAGCAGCCGGCCGGGCAGTAAATCGCCCGCCAGTCAGACTTGCGGGCCCGTCTCTTGTTTGATTGGTGAAAAGTCCACATTGAAAAGGCCAGCGTGAGCAAGCACACCCCGTTTTCTTTCTCAGGCGAAGGCCTGCGGCACGCACTGGCTCAGGCCCACCTGCCGGCCCTGATGCCGGCCATCGCCTGCCTGACGGGCGATATGTCGGCACTCGACGCCGCCTGGCAACCCAATCTGGCCGACCAGGCCCAACGCCCGCAGGCCCAGGGCGGCTTGTCGGCCCAGGCCCAAGGGCTGGCGCGCGAGCGGGCCGAGTTGCTGCTCAGCCGCTGGCAGGCCCAGGGCTGCCCGAGCGCGCCCGAGCTGGCCATGCCTGTGCTCAAACAGATCATGGGTTTTGTGACCGGCGCGGTGGACCCGTCGGTGGTCGATTTGCTGCTGCACGAGCTGGGCATGGCCAAGCCCGTGGGGCAAGACGGGCCGCCTCGCTTGGGGCTGCCGGCCGACTTTCAGGTGGCGGTCATAGGTGCGGGCATGTCGGGGCTGGTGGCTTCATGGCACCTCACGCGTCTGGGCATTGCGCACACCGTGCTGGAGCGGCAGGCCGAGGTGGGCGGTGTGTGGGTGGAGAACCACTACCCGGGCGCCAGGCTGGACACCAGCAATTTTTGCTACAGCTACTCCTTTGCGCAAGAGGCGGGCTGGCGGCATTTTTTCTCGCCGCGCGACGAGGTGCAGCGCTACTTTCAGGAGCTGGCCGCCAGCCGCGGCCTGCTGGCGCAGGTGCAGCTGGGCACCGAGGTGCGGGCCATGCGCTACGACGAGGCCGAGTGTGTGTGGCAGCTGGACCTGGTGCAAGGCGGGCAGCCGCGCAGCATGCGGGTCCATGCGGTGATCAGCGCGGTGGGGCAGCTCAACAAGCCGCGCCTGCCCGACATTGAAGGGCGTGAACGCTTTGCCGGCCCCGCCTGGCACACCGCAGCCTGGCGCCATGATGTGCCGCTCAAGGGCTTGCGGGTGGGCGTGATAGGCACAGGCGCCAGCGCGTTTCAGGTGATCCCACAGATTGCAGGCGAGGTGGGCTCGCTCACCGTGTTTCAGCGCACGCCGCCCTGGGTGATCCACACACCGGCCTACACCCAGGCCTTGCCGGCTGGCCTGCAGGGGCTGCTTTCAAGTCTGCCGGGCTACAACGCCTGGTACCGCTTTGAGCAGTTCTGGGTGGCGGTCGAAGGCCGCAGGCGCTATTCGGTGGTGGACCCTGCCTGGCAGCAGAGCGGCTCGGTGTCTGAGCTCAACTGGCAGCTGCGCCAAATGCTGGAGGCCGAGCTGGACCAGGCCTATGCCGGTCGCCCCGACCTGCGCCGCCAGATGACGCCCGACTATCCTCCCTACAGCAAGCGCATGCTGCGCGACGACGGCACCTGGGCGCAGACCCTGCAGCGCAGCCATGTCTCGGTGGTGAGCGATCCGATTGCGCGCATCACCGAGAACGCTGTGGTGTGCCAAGATGGCAGCTGCCATGAGCTTGACGTGATCATCTACGGCACCGGCTTTCATGCCTCGCAGTTCCTCAATTCGCTGCAGGTGACAGGCCGAGGCGGCGCTGATTTGCATGCGCAGTGGGGCGGCGACGCGCAGGCCTACCAGGGCGTCTGCGTGCCCCATTTCCCCAACCTGTTCATGCTCTACGGGCCCAACACCAACCTGATCACCAACGGCAGCTTGGTGCTGTTTTCCGAGATTGAGATTGAATACATCTTGCGCTGCCTGGCCAGCCTGGGTCCGCAGGGCGCGCGCGCCATGGAGGCCAGCGCAGCGGCCAGCCACAGCTACAGCGAGCGGGTCGACGCACAGACGCGGCGCATGGCCTATGGGCTCGATGGGGTGAGCAATTGGTACAAGTCGACCAGCGGCCGGGTGACGCAGAACTGGCCCTTCAGCACGGTGGACTTCTGGCGTCAGATGCAGGCCGTGAGACATGAAGACTTTTTGTTTTGGCCCTGAGTGGATCCCGCCCCACCCCACCCATCTCACCCCTCCCACATGAAGCTCGAATACGCATCGCGTGGCCTGGTGGGCGTGCTCACGCCCCAGGCCAACACCACGGTGGAGCCCGAGCTGGCGGCCCTGTGGCCCCCGGGCATGGCCATGATTGCGGCCCGGATGACCAGCGCCAAGCCCAGCATAGAGGCGCGGCTGCTGGAGTACTACCTGCGCCTCGATGAGACGGTGCAGCAGTTTGGCAACGCGCCGCTGGGCGTGCTGGCCAGCGCCTGCACGGGCGCGTCCTACCTCCTTGGCGCGGCGCGCGAGGAGGCCTTGTTCAGCGGCCTGAACGTCAGGCTGGGCATCCCGGTGACCAACTCCGCGCTGGCGGTGGTGGCAGCCCTGCAAAGCCTGGGGGCAAGGCGCATTGCGCTGGTCTCAACCTACCCGCGCAGCCTCACCGAGCAAAGCGTGGCGTACTGGAGCTCGCGTGGTTTGCAGGTGGTGGCGGTTCAGGCGTGCGAGAGCTCGCCGGATGGGGCTTTCCATCCGATCTACGCCATGTCGGCCGCCATGATCGCGGAGGCCATCGGCAGGCTGGCGACCACCTCCGGCATGCAGGCTGTGGTCCTGCTGGGCACGGGCACGCCCACGCTGGCAGCGATCTTGCAGCACCCGCGGTGGGCAGATGCGCCCGTGTTCTCTTGCAACATGGCCCTGGCCTGGCACAGCGTCGCGCTGATGGAGCCGGCGCGCACGCCGCAGGCAGAGGCGTTGCTGGAGATGATCAGCGGACAAGGCTGGCGCGAAGCTTTTCTCAAGCGCCAAGGCAGCGCCTGAGCGGGCACCGCCCTGGTTCAGGGCTGCGGCCCCCAGGGCGCTGACAGCATCAGCTTGTTTTGCTGGTCGACCATCAAGGGCCGGATTTTCGCGGCAAAGGCCATGAAATCCGGGTCGGCGAAGACCCCGGCCCAAAAGGCCCGGCGGTCTGCGTCGTCGTCAAATTTCCAGAGGTGGATCAGCTGGTTCACGGCACCCACATCCCCGGTGAAATAGCCCACCAGCTTGGGCGGGTGCTTGGACAGCACGGGCCAGCCTTCGCTTTTGTACAGGTCGACGATTTGAGACATTTTTCCGACGATGGCGCTGTAAGTGCGCAGCTCATAAATGGCCATGGGGTCCTTGTGGTGAAGTGTGAAAGGGACACTTCACTGTAGCGATTTCAGCGCGCAGCGCTGTCAAGCAGGTGACGCAGGTGACGCATTCAAAGCCGCCAGGCCCACCCTGTCCCGGGCTTGACCGCCTGGGCCAAAAATCGGGCCACAATTTGAGCCCTCACTAGGCGGCTTGTCGTCTGCCACCCGATTTTTGGAACACCCCATGAGCTACCCCCACACCCAACTCTTTATCAACGGCCAATGGTGCGATGCCGAAGGCGGTCGCACCCTGCCCGTGTTCAACCCTGCCACCGGCACCGAAATCGGCCGCCTGGCGCACGCCGGTGTGCCGGACCTGGAGCGGGCCGCGCAAGCCGCGCAAAAAGGCTTTGAGCTCTGGCGCGACACCCCTGCCAACGAGCGCAGCGCCATTTTGCGCAGGGCGGCAGCCCTGATGCGCGAGCGCGCACCGCAGATCGCCGAGCTGCTCACGCAAGAGCAAGGCAAGCCGCTGGCCGAAGCCAAGATCGAGGCCATGGCGGCCGCCGACATCATCGAGTGGTTTGCCGAAGAGGGCCGGCGCGTCTACGGCCGCATCGTGCCGCCACGCCACATTCAGGTGCAGCAGCAGGTGCTCAAGCAGCCCGTGGGCCCGGTCGCCGCCTTCACGCCCTGGAACTTCCCCATCAACCAGGCGGTGCGCAAGATGGCAGCGGCCCTGGCCACCGGCTGCTCCATCATCGTCAAGGCCCCGGAAGAAACCCCAGCGGCCCCCGCAGAGTTGATCCGCGCGTTTCATGACGCGGGTGTGCCGGCAGGCGTGATCGGGCTGGTCTACGGCAGCCCTGCAGAGATTTCCAGCTACTTGATTGCCCACCCCCTCATTCGCAAGATCACCTTCACCGGCTCCACCCCCGTGGGCAAGCAGCTGGCCGCTTTGGCGGGCCAGCACATGAAACGCGTGACCATGGAGCTGGGCGGCCACGCCCCGGTGATCGTGGCCGAAGACGGCGACATCGCGCTGGCGCTCAAAACCGCAGGCGCGGCCAAGTTCCGCAACGCAGGCCAGGTCTGCATCTCGCCCACCCGCTTTTTGGTGCACCACCGCCTTGCCGAAGAATTTGCCCAGCGCTTTGCCGCACAAGCGCAAGCGCTGCAGGTCGGCGACGGCCTGAGCACGGGCACCCAAATGGGTCCCTTGGCCAACGAGCGCCGCTTGGCGGCCATGCAGTCCATCGTGCAAGACGCCCGCGCCAAAGGCGCCCAAGTGCTCACAGGCGGCGAGCGCATTGGCACGCAAGGCAACTTCTTTGCGCCCACCGTGTTGTCGCATGTGCCGCTGGACGCCGATGTGCTGGTCCACGAGCCTTTTGGCCCGATTGCAGCGATACGCAGCTTCGAAAAAATCGAAGATGCCATCGCCGAAGCCAACCGCCTGCCCTTTGGCTTGGCCGCATACGCCTTCACCAATTCCATGACCACCCTGCACCAACTGAGCCAGCGCCTGGAGGTGGGCATGCTCTGGGTCAATCAGCCAGCGGCCCCCTGGCCCGAGTTGCCCTTTGGCGGCATGAAGGACTCGGGCTATGGCAGCGAAGGTGGCCCTGAGGCACTGGAGGCCTACCTTCACACCAAGACGGTGTCGGTCTTCCACGTCTGATGCTCAGCCCCAGCCCACCCCGCCCCATGCGCATTTTGCTCACCGGCTTTGAGCCCTTTGGCGGGCAAAGCCTCAACCCGTCCTGGGAGGTGGCACGCGCCCTGCATGGCCAGACACTTGAGGGCGCTCAGCTCGTGGCGGTGCAACTGCCTTGCGTGTTCGCACAGGCGCTGCCGGTCTTGCAGCAAGCGCTCAAGCAGCACCAGCCCGACATCGCGCTGGCCCTGGGCCAGGCCGAGGGGCGCTGTGACTTTTCGGTCGAGCGCGTGGCCATCAACGTGATGGATGCCCGCATCCCCGACAACGCCGGGGCGCAGCCGGTGGATGAACCCGTGGTGGCGGGCGGGCCGGCGGGGTACTTCAGCACCTTGCCCATCAAGGCGATGGTGGCCGGTGTGCGCGCGGCCGGCTTCTCAGCGTCGGTGTCGCAAACGGCAGGCACCTTTGTTTGCAACCAGGTGTTTTATGCCCTGCAGCACACGCTGGCCGGGCTGGGCGTGCACAGCGGCTTTGTGCATTTGCCGCTGCTGCCTGAGCAGGCGGCGAACTGGTCAGGCCCGAATTTGCCAAGCTGGCCCTTGCCACTGCAAGTGGCGGCCACTCGGCAAGCCCTGGCCGTGGTGCTGGCGCACCGGCTGCAAGGCCGTGCCGATCTGGCCCTGGCAGGCGGCGCGCTGAGCTGACAGCTCGCCAGCCCCAAGCCAGTGGAGGCCAGCTCAGTGGCGCTGCCGCGCCAAGCAGGCCACCAACTGCACGCGGTTGGTGACACCGAGCTTGCGAAAAGCGTGCCCCAAGTGGGTGCGCACCGTGGTGAAGCCAATGTTCATGCGCTGCGCGATGGCCTTGTCGCCATGGCCCAAGGACGCCAACTGCACAACCTCCCGTTCGCGCGCGCTCAACAACGCCAGCGAGGGGGCCGCTTGCACCAAGGCGGGCTGTGCTTGCCCGCCGCGAGCGCGGCGCAGCGCCGTGACAAAGGCTGGGCGAATGAGCTCCAGCAACTCTAGCGTGTCCTGGTCAAAGCTCTCGCGTCGGCGGTTGCGCCAAATGCGCATGTCGCCAATGTTGTCCTCTTTGTCCCAAGCGTAGAGGTTGACCCCCCAATACAGGCCGTCGCGGTACAGGAAATCGTTGAAAAATTCGGTGCGCACCAGTTCATGCTGGGGCATCACCTGAAGCACCAATGTGGCCTCGCGCCGCTGCTGCATCAAGGGCGTGATGGGATCGTGGTGCTGAAAGTAGGCTTCGTAGGTCGCCAAATTCAGATCGCTCATGTTCAAAGCCACGCGGTCCCCGAACGAGTGACTCACTTCGTCCCAGACGTAGGAGGCGTAGTAGTCGGCGTCCAGCAGGTCCAGCAGCAAAGCGCCCACGCGCTGGCGCACCTCAGCCTCGGCATAGGGCTCGGCCAGGGTTTGCATCACACGGCCCAGCAACTGAGCCTTTGCTGAAGAAAGATACATGCGTCACCTCTTTAATGTTGAGGATGGTAGGCAGACACGGCGGCAACGAGCATATCGCTAACACTGTGAACGGGCTTGGGCTTAGTGGCGCATTCAGAGTGAAGGTCAAACCCCAGCCACCGTATTGAGCTGTAAATTTTGTCTGACTTAGTCCGCTTGAATGTGTAAAAAAGAAAAATCGACGGCCAGCACAGGCTCCCATCGAGGACTTGGACTGCCAGGCCTCAGGGGGAATTGACCACGCCACGTTGTGAGCTTGACGCTGGGGCCGTGGGCGCGCAGTGGGCATGCCGTGCTGATCACGGGGCCAACAGGCGCGGGCAAGTCTAGGCTCGGTTGTGGATTGGCTGTGCGCCCGCCATAGCCAACGCACCTCTAATCCTTCTTGTGAACAGCGCGTTTTGGCGGTGGATCTGCCAGGCACGGCCTTGATGTGGGCGCAGCAAGCCATGGTTTCTATATGGGTTGAGGGCTCTTACAAGGGGCGATGCTTGGCCTCATGTGCATGGATTTCCTATCCGCTATCATGAAACCAGATCCAACGAGGGCAGCAGGACATGAACTTTGTGTTGATTCATGGTGGCTTTCACGGCGGCTGGTGCTGGAAGTTCGTGGCCGCGCGCTTGCGTGCGCTGGGGCATCAGGTCAGCTGTCCCACCCATACCGGCATGGGCGAGCGCCGCCACTTACTGAGGGCCGGCCTGACGCTCGATACCTTCGCTCAGGATATCTTGGCGCATCTGTACGAAGAAGAACTCACGGACATTGTTCTGCTCGGGCACAGCTTTGGCGGCCTGAGTGTTTCCTTGGTGGCTGACCGCGATCCTGAGCGAATCCGGCATCTGGTCTATCTGGACGCCTTGCTCATAGCGCCAGGGCAGACCCCCTACGGCGCCTTGCCGCCCGAGGTGATTGAGCAGCGCAAAAAGAGTTGTGTCGAGTACCAGGGGGTGAGCTGCTTCCCGCCTTTGCCCGCAACGGCTTTTGGCGTGCCTGCCGACCATCCCCATGCTGGCTGGCTGAGTCGCCACCTGTGCCCGCAGCCGGAAAGCCTCTACGAGAGCACGCTGAACATCAAAAATCCGATCGGTAACGGCCTGCCCTGTACCTATATGGCTTGTACCGATCCGGTGCTGCCGTCGGTACAGGCCTCGCAGGCCTTTGCCAAAAGCCAGTCGCGCTGGCAGTACGTCGAGATGGCGGCGTGCCACGACGTGATGGTGACGGAGCCCGACCTGCTCGCTTCCATGCTGCTGGACTGTGTGCCTGCCTGAGAGCAGCCCAGGCCCTGGGCACTAGGCGATGGGTGCGGTCGCGGTCCCGCAGGCCTGTGGCGCCAAGCCGCGCTAAAGTCGGCCGCCCCGGACGGGCGAGCGCGTGCTGCAGCCTTTGCTAAATCCATAAGCACCACACTGGCAGGCTGCGGAAATACCGTCCGAAAAAAGTGGGATCTCACCCCCCAGCAGTGAGGTATGCGCCCAAATTTCATGCTTTTGCCCCTCTTAAATCCCCTGCGGACGGATGCGCCCCAAGGTTCGCATGCGCGTGAGCTTGTAGGCGGTCATGGTCAGCACGAACAGCTGATCGACTTTGTCCAGGCCGCGCACCATCACGCGGCGAATCGGGCCGATCAACTTGGCCCGGCCAAAGCCTTGCTCAATGAGTTTTCGCTTTTGCTTCGAGATGGCGTAACCCTCGGTGGCGGCCACGCGGAGTTCTGAGGCCGCCTGGCAGGCCCGACCTCAGGGCAGCGCAGAGACCTGGCTTATTCAGCCGTGATGTTCTTGTCGGTCGCGATCTTCTTCCACGCGGCCAGATCATCCCGCACCCGCAGCGCCACGTCGGCTCCGCCGCCATTCAGGTACAGCCTGGGCAGACCGGCGAACTGGTGATCCGCTTCGCGCAGCCGGGCAGCTACCAGATGGCCTGCCTGATGCACGGCCACTGCGAGGCTGGTGTGCGCGGTGCGCTCAAGGTCAGTGCATCAGCCCCGGCGCAGGCCGCACCCAAAGCGGCTGACCACGACCACAGCAAGCAGTAGCACTAAAAGGGCTGCGGCAGTCGGCATGCCTGCGGAGGGTGGAGTCGCTCAGGCGACCCCACCTCCAGGGCGTTTTTGGTTTTTTGGGGGAGGTGCATGCTGCATTCCTGCGGCAAAGTACCCCGGTGGCGGGACACCCATGCGCTTGGCAAACTTAGGCTGCCTGCTTATCGGCTCAGACGGAGCGGATTAAAATACTAGCTTGCATCGATTTTCGAAACATTTTTCCAAAAATGGAAATACTTTTATGACTGCACCTACCGCCTTCGGCCGCGTCCTGCCCTTGAACAAGGCCTGGCTGGACAAGCTTGCGCCGGAAGAGGTGATCGAGCCGGATCTGCCCATCGTGGATACCCACCATCACCTCTGGGCTGCCCTGCCAGCAGCCCTGCCGCAGGGCGATGGCAAGGAGGACCACACCTACTTGCTCGAGCAATTCGCGCAGGACGTGGACAGCAGCCATCACACCCTGGCCACGGTCTACGTGGAGTGCCACAACAGCTACCGCGACAGCGGCCCTGCGGCCTTCAAGCCGGTGGGCGAGACTGAATTTGCCGCCGCCATTGGTGCCGCCAGCGACGCGAGCCGACCAGGCAAGGCGCGCATTTGCGCGGGCATCGTCGGCTCGGCCGACCTGAGCCTGGGGGCGCCGATCAGGGAGGTGCTGCAAGCCCACATGGAGGCGGGGCAGGGCCGATTCCGGGGGGTGCGTGCCACCGCCGGCTACGACCCAGACCCCATCATCGGCAACACCAGCCCGGTGCCTGGCGTCTACCTGCGACCTGAATTCCGTCAGGGGGTGGCCGAACTCACAGCTTTGGGCTTGAGTCTGGACGCCTGGGTGTTTTTCCATCAGCTGGGCGATCTGATCGATCTGGCCCAGGCCTGCCCTGACACCACCATCATCATGGGCCACTGCGGCGGCCCTTTGGGCTATGGCCCGTATACCGGTAAGCGCGATGAGGTGTTTGCCCATTGGAAAAAGCAGGTTACGCAGTTGGCCGCTTACCCCAATGTGGTGGCCAAGCTCGGCGGCATGATGATCCGGCTGGCAGCCATTGACTACGGCAAGCTGCCTGCGCCGCCTTCGTCGGCTGAAATCGCCAGCTTATGGCGGCCTTACATTGAGACCTGCATCGAACTGTTCGGTGCCGAGCGCTGCGTGTTCGAGAGCAACTTTCCGGTGGAAAAGCAGGGCGCCAACTGGGTCACCCTGTGGAACGCCTTCAAGCGCATCACCGCAGGTGCTTCGGCGTCGGAAAAGCTGGCCATGTACAGCGGCACAGCGCAGCGGGTTTACCGCCTGTGACACCATGACCGTCACCCGGCCGCTGCAGGGCGTGCGCGTCCTCGAAATCGCCTCCATCGTCTTCGGGCCGCTGGCGTGCCAGTACCTGGGCGACATGGGCGCGCAGGTGATCAAGCTCGAGCCGCCTGAAGGCGACCGTACCCGGGTGATGGGCCCCAAGCGCAGCCCCAAGATGGGCTCCTTCTTTCTGAGCAACAACCGCAACAAGCGCAGCATCGTGGCCGACCTCAAAACGCCTCAGGGGCGCGAGATCCTGCACGCGCTCTTGGGCCAGACAGATGTGCTGCTGCACTCCATGCGCAGCTCGGCCGCCGATCGCCTGGGTCTGGGCTATGAGGCCTTGGCGGCCCAGCATCCGAGGCTGATCTATTGCCATGTGGCGGGCTACGGGGAAGACGGTTTGTATGCTGGCCGCGCAGCTTACGACGACATCATCCAAGCAGCCTCCGGCTTGGCGCATCTGCAGGCGGTGATTGCTGGCCAACCGCGCTTCATCCCGACCATCGTGGCTGACAAAATCAGCGCTCTTCATGCCGCGTATGCGGTGGCGATGGCGCTCATTCAGCGCGCGCAGACCGGCCTGGGGCAGCAGGTCGATGTGGCCATGTTTGAAACCATGGCGGCCTTCAACATGAGCGAGCACCAGTGGGGCACGACCTTTGAGCCGCCGATTGCGCCCATGGGCTACGAGCCGGTGAGCAGCGCCTCCCGTCGGCCCTACAAGACGCTGGACGGCTACCTTGTGCTGCTGCCTTATAACGACAGCGACTGGCACCGCTTTTTCGCCCTGGCCGGTTGCTCCGAAGTGATGCAAGACGAGCGCTTTGCCACCTTTACCGCGCGGCAGAAGAATTTCCGGCTGGTCTGGGACGAGGTCGAGCGGCAGGTGGCCCGCAAGTCCAACGAAGAGTGGTTGGCCTTGCTGACGCCCGAAGACATTCCGTTTTCAGTGGTCAACAGCCTGGATGATCTTTTGCACGACCCACACCTCAACAGCGTGGACTTCTGGCAGATCCGTCAGCACCCCTCCGAAGGGGCTCTGCGCTATGCCAAGGTGCCGATTCAGATGAGCGGCGCCCGCACCGATATTGCCCGCCTGCAGCCACAACTGGGCGAGCACACCCGCGAAATCCTGCTGGAATGCGGCTTCGAGGCAGACCGCATCGATCCTTGGCTGGAGCCAGGCGGCCCCTGCCATCCCCAACTGAACTGAAGATTGATCAGACACCCCGATGATTCCAAGAACCCTCTTTAGCGCCGAGCACGAGCTGTTTCGCGACGCGGTGCGCCGCTTTGTTCAGGAGCAGGTCACGCCCTTCCACGGCCAATGGGAAAAGGATGGCCAGATTCCACGCGAGCTCTGGCGCAAGGCTGGCGAGTTGGGCATGCTGTGCTGCAATGTGCCCGAAGCCTATGGCGGTGTGGGCGGCAGCTTTTTGCACAGCACCATCTTGATTGAAGAATTTGCCCGGGCTGGTGCCACCGGGCCGACCTTTGCCACCCACTCGGACATGGTCGCGCCTTACATCGTCGACTTTGGCACCGAGGAGCAAAAGAAGAAGTGGCTGCCCAAGATGGCCAGCGGCGAAGTGGTGACCGCCTTGGGTCTGTCCGAGCCTTCAGGGGGCAGCGACCTGCAGTCCATGCGCACCCAGGCCCTGCGAGATGGTGAGGACTATGTGGTCAACGGCCAGAAGGTCTTCATCACCACCGGCCATACCGCCGACCTGTTGATGCTGGCTTGCAAGACCGACCCGCACGCGCGCGGCAAGGGCGTCAGCCTGCTGCTGGTCGAAACCAACACGCCTGGTTTTACCAAGGGCAAGAAGCTCGAGAAGATGGGCTGCAAGGCCCAAGATACGGCTGAGCTTTTCTTCAGCGATATGCGGGTGCCGGTGGCCAACCGCCTGGGCGATGAAGGTGGCGGCTTTGCCATGCTGATGACGCAGCTGGCCCAGGAACGCCTGATCCAGGCCATTCGCGCCGTGGCCAGTTGCGAGGCTGCGCTGGAGTGGACCATTGATTACGTCAAGGACCGCAAGATGTTTGGCCAAACCCTAGCCGACTTTCAAAACACCCGTTTCAAGCTGGCCAGCCTGAGCGCCGAAGTGCAGGCTCAACGCATCTATGTGGACCGCTGCATTGAGATGCATCTGCAGGGCCAGTTCGATGCAGTCGACGCCGCCTGCGCCAAACTGCTGACCACCGAATTGCAGGGCAAGGTGATGGACGAATGCCTGCAGTTTTTCGGCGGCTGGGGCTATATGCTGGAGTACCCAATTGCCCGCGCCTTCGTCGATGCCCGCATGACCCGTCTGGGCGGCGGCGCGGCGGAGGTGATGCGCCAGATCATCGCCAATTCCATTTTGCCGCGCGTCAAGCGGCCTATTTGATGCACCTTATTCATTCCAAAACCACAAGGAGACAAACATGAGTACTCGTCGCGAATTTGTTCTGGCCACCCTGGGCACCGGCATGGTCGGTGTTGCACCGACAGCCCACGCACAGGCCAGCAACTGGCCCGAAATGCCGGTCAAGATCATCGTCCCGTTTACCGCGGGCAATGCGGCCGACATCCTCACCCGCATGGTGGCCGACCGCCTGCAGGCCAGGCTGGGTCAAACCTTTGTGGTCGAAAACCGGACAGGCGCCGGCGGCATGATAGGCATGGAGGCGGTGCGAACTGCCAAGCCCGACGGCTACACCATTGCGTCGGCCACCATAGGCACGCTGTCGATCAACCAGTACCTCTACAAAAAGCTGCCGCACAACCCGGAGACCGACTTCATGCCGGCCAGCCTGCATTGGGAAAACTGCAACACCTTCATGGTGGCGCCCGATCACCCGGCCAAGAACATGCAGGAGCTCATCGCCTGGTCCCGGGCCAAGCCAGGCGGGGCCAACATTGGCACCGCCGGCATCGGGACCTCACCGTACCTGGCCGCAGCCCTGTTCAAGGCTCGCACGGGCATACCCGCCACCGCAGTGCCCTTTCCCGGAGGGGCGCAGTCGCTGGCGGCGCTGATGGGCGGCAATATCGACTTTTCCATTGACAACATTGCCAGCTCTTTTTCCTTGATCCGCGCCGGCAAGGTGCGTGCGCTGGCGGTCACTTCAAGCTACCGCTGGCCCACCTTGCCCGATGTGCCCACCACCGCCGAAGCCGGCGTCAAAGACATGGTGCTGACCTCCTGGGGTGCGCTGGTGTTTGCCAAGGGCACGCCCGAGGCCATCGTCAACAAGTTGTCGGAGGCCATGCAGGCCATCGCCGCCGACCCAGCTCTGCAAAAACGATTCATGGACACAGGCGCCAAGCTGGTAGCCACTACCCCTGCCCAGACCGCGGCCTTCGCCGCCGCCGAGCGTGTCAAGTGGAAGGAAGCGGTCGAGATTTCCGGCGCCAAGCTCGATTGACACCACCTGACCGAAACAACCTTATGCAATACGCACGCCTGGGTTCAAGCGGTATCGATGTCTCGCGGCTGTGCATGGGCACCGCCACCTTCGGCGCGCAGGCCGACGAGCAGGCCAGCTTTGCCATGCTCGACGCCTGCGCTGAGCAAGGTGTCAACTTCATCGATACCGCCAACGCCTATCCAATAGGCTCAGCCCTGGCCGATAAGGGCCAGTCCGAGCGCATCGTAGGCCGCTGGCTGCAAGGCCGACGCCACCAGTTCATCCTGGCCACCAAGGGCGGCGCGGTCATGGGCCCCTTGTCCTGGGAGTCGGGGAATTCACGCAAGCACCTGCTTGACGCGGTCGACGCCTCGCTCAAGCGCTTGGGCACCGACCATGTGGATGTTTACCAACTGCATTACGACGACCGCAAGACGCCCCTGGACGAAAGCCTGGAGGCGCTCGACACCATCGTTCGCAGCGGCCGGGCGCGCTATGCGGGTGTGTCCAACTTCCACGCCTGGCGGCTGGCGCGGGCCATAGGCCGCTGCCAAACCCAGCGCTGGGCCAGCCCGGTGCTGGTTCAGCCGCGTTACAACCTGCTGTTTCGTCAGATCGAGCGCGACTTGGTCCCCCTGTGCCAAGAGGAGGGTGTGGGCATGATTTGCTACAACCCCTTGGCCGGCGGGCTGCTCAGCGGCAAGCATCGCTTTGCCGAGCCGGCGCAAACCGACACCCGGTTTGGCGAAGGCGGGGGTGCGCAGGCCCTGTACAAGGAGCGCTATTGGCATGAGCGCGAGTTCATCGCGGTCGAAGGCTTTCTGCAGCTCGCGCGTGATGCCAACATCGCTCCGGTGCAGTTGGCCATCGCTTGGGTCTTGGCCCAGCCGGGGGTGACGAGCGCTATCCTGGGTGCCTCGCGGCCGGAGCAATTAGGCGATGCGCTCGCGGCCCCCGCGCTGACCTTGAGCGCTGAATTGCTCCGCCAGCTCGATGCGCTCAGCCATGAATTTCGCATGGGTGATGCCAGCCGCTAAGGGCAGGCTGGGCACCCTGAGCGGCTTGAAGACCAGACCCTGGAGAACACCTTGATGACAGCTACACCCACCGCTTCCACGGCCTCGGCACAGTCTGCCCCTTTTCGGCTGTGGCACCAGTCCATGACCGAGCTGGCCGGGCTCGGCGCCTACCGCGACTTTCTGCTGGCCCATGCCCAGGCCTTGCTCGGCCACGAAGCCACGGTGCAGGTCGAAGGTCTGCGTGCAGGCACCTACCACGGGCGCACGCCGACCTCGGCCCTGGGCAATGCCTTTGTGTATCACCGGGCGGTTGACCAGATCATCGACAACGCGATCCGGGCTGAACAGGATGGCTTTGACGCTTTTGTCATCGGCTCCTTCAGCGAGCCGCTGCTGCGCGAGATTCGCTCGGCGGTCGACATCCCGGTCATCGGCATTTTGGAGTCCTCGATGCTGGTGTCATGCTCACTGGGCAAGCGCATTGCACCGATCGCCAATGCTCCAGAAATCTCATTCATCGTGCAAAACGCAGTTGAAAAGCATGGCTTGGAGTCACGGGTTTTGCCCTGTGTGCCTATTGACCCGCCCATGCACGAGGCCGAACTGCTGGCCGCGGCTGCCTCCAATCCCCAGGCTGTGCTTGAGGCCTTCAGCCGTGCGGCGCAGCATGCGATCAGCCAGCAGGGTGCCGATGTGATTGTGCCGGCCGAAGCGGTGCTGGCCACCCTGATGGTGGCCAACAAGCTCACCCACATCAGTGGCGCACCGGTGGTCGATGTGCTGGCCATTGCCTGGCGCTATGCGGTGATGATGATCCGCCTGCGGCGCGATGCCGGCATAGGCACCAGCCGCAGCGGCGCCTATGCCCGCCATGACCCTGACTTGGTTGCGCTGATGGCCCGCTGAAGCGGGCCATCATCAAGATCGGACAAAGCCGGTCAGCGCTGCTCAGGCTGCACACATATCCCCGGCGCACGGGCCACCGCTGTGGAAGGAATGTGGTGATGCGCAGATGGCAGACGGGGCGCACATCAAGCCAGCAGACTGGGATCTGGCATCGAAACCGGACAGGACCATGAGGTTGATCAGCGCGTCAGTAGGTGACCGGGCAAAACGGTGACTCAGACTCGCCGCCGGGCAGCTGTGCGCCCGCCATAGCCAACGCACCGCCAATCCTTCTTGTGAACAGCGTATTTTGGCGGTGGACAGGCCAGGCACGGCCTTCATGCGGACGCAGCAGGTGTTTCTACATGGGTTGAGGGCTCTTACAAGGGGCGATGCTTGGCCTCATGTGCTTGGATTTCCTATCCGCAACTGCGACGCCGACATTTTTTCTAAAAGTCCTGCGGACGCTCGCAGACCATTAAAAACTGACTCAGCAATCCAAACCGGGAAGCCCTCTAGATGGCGAGGATGCCGGAATGGGAAGGGCGGCCCATGTCACCACCCCTGGCCAGTGAAGTTCGGCTGCTTGCTTTCTGGTTCCCCTTTGGTCTGGACCACGATCTCCAATTGCAAAGAGGCGCAAATGGACAGCAGTTGGTCCAGGCGCATGGAGGCAGGATCCACTTCCATGGCCGACATGCGACTTTGGCTCAAGTCTAGGCGGTGGGCCAGTTCTGTTTGGGTCAATCCAGCCGACTTGCGGGCAGCTTTGAGGAGCGGCGCAAGCTGTTAGGAAATGGAGAGAATTTGTTTCCTGAAAGGGCTCTCTTGGGGAGATCACGCGCGCAACGGGATTAGCAGCCACACAGGTACTTTCAATATAGTTGTTTAACAAGTAAAAGTTTTATAACTGCACTGCAAGTATTTTCTGGCGCGCTGAATTAACCAGCTTGAATGCGACGCACAAACTCGTGGAAAGCCTATCCTCAACAGACGGCATAGCCACCACCCAGGTTTTCAAAGTCATTCGCAAACGCGTACAGCGTGCGGATGGTGGCATCCGGGTTCCAGCCCGCCTAGAACTCCATGCGCTCGCGCTCAACCGTGCGCTGACCCAGGCAGGTCTGACAGGTTGATGGGCAGCTTGTAGGGCATGCCACATTGCCCTGCGTTCAGAGCGGTTCGTACACCCGTAAATCTAGCGCCAATTCACCCAACGCCGCATCGACGTGCACACGCACAGCGGGTCACGGCAGGCCACGTCATTGGCCGGCAAACGCTGCTTGAACTGCAGCGCAATGCCTTTGTCCTTGACACCCAAAGTGTTCACCTTGTTGACCAAAGCCAGGGCATCGTCGTCCTGCAAATTGCCACGCAGGTAAGAGATCACGCGATAGTCTCCGAAGTAATTGGGTCCACGGTTGCCGGGACTTTGCTGTCGATACCCAAGCGGCTGTGCTACTTCATGCAGCGTGACGGGGCAGTGCTCCATATGGTGCTGCGCATCATCCTGCGGGTCACATCACAAAGCCTGCAGGACCACTGCGCCAGTGCGGCCCGGGTAAAAAGGGCGGCGTGCAGATTGACTTGTTGGACATGGCAAATCTGCCAACTCGCCGCATGCAGGAGTTGAACTGTCTGTGAACGGGCTTGGGCGTCGGGGCGCATTCAGAGTGAAGGTAAAAACCCAGCCATCATATTGAGCTATAAAAATTTAATTTCGTCTAATTTAGTCCGCTTGAATGTAGAAAAAAGAAAAATCTACGGCCAGCACGGGCTGCCCACACCGCAGGGAGGCAAAGCACCGCACGCACACAAGGGGCTGCTCAAGGATGGGGCAACGCTTTTAGACAAACTTGGTGGTGTAAGTCGATAATTTTTGAAAATAATAGTTAACAATTTACGGTTTTATGAGAGATAAACTGGCCTAAACTTTTGAAAAATTATTCGTTCAAACCCATCCATGGCCAGCCCCGTTTTGAACCATGCCAGCCTGTTAAATGCGGTGGTCAGCGCCGCGCCTGGCCCCCACCCCGCCGATGGGTGGACGGCTTTGCTGACGCGTGCACTCGATGAAGTGGATTACGCGTTGATGCTGTTTCAGCAGGACCAACTGTTCCAATACGGCAACCATTTGGCCCGTGCCATGTTGAACCGGGGCGACCGTTTGTACCTGGACCAGGGGCAGCTCAAGGCCCGTGTGGCAGCCCATCAAAGCGCCTTGCAAACGGGCTTTGCCAGAGCGGCGCAAGGGATTCGATGCCTGCTCGACATTCCCACCCAGGGGCAAGCGG
Source organism: Polaromonas sp. YR568 (assembly GCA_945878995.1). Taxonomy (GTDB): domain Bacteria; phylum Pseudomonadota; class Gammaproteobacteria; order Burkholderiales; family Burkholderiaceae_C; genus Polaromonas. The sequence continues at coordinate 35,993 of CAMCUN010000011.1, forward strand.
GGGCAGACTCGGCTCTCGCGCTGGTGCCTTTGGGCCACCCGGCCGAGTGGCCCAGCCAAAAGGTGCCGGTGTTGCTGATTTCTTGCCGCCCCGCCTTGTGCGCGCCCTTGAGCTTGCGTTTTTTTGCGCAAGCGCATGCACTCACGCGCACAGAAGAGGCGGTGCTCAGCGACCTGGTGCAGGGGCTTGAGGTGGAAGACATTGCCCAGCAACGCCACATGGCCATCTCGACAGCCCGCAGCCACGTCAAGCAATTGCGCCTGAAAACCCGCAGCACCAGCATGCGCGAGTTGCTCAACAAGCTGGCCATGCTGCCACCCGTGGTCAGCGCGGTGCGCTCGCTCGGCCCTTAGCGACCTGCACATGCAGGCCCTCCACATCAAAGGATTCATGCGCGCTGTCGACTTGTCCAGCCCAGCGTGGCCACGCCCTGGCCCAAGCGCGGGTCCCAGGGCAGGGCTGGTGGCGGTAAAGGGGGATGGCCGTTGAGCAGCAGCCGCGCCAATTGCGGGGCCGCCATGCTGGTGCCCACCAGGCGCACGGCTGCCCCTGGCCGAGAGCCCGAACCCAGCACGCCTTGGAGCAGCGGGGTGTCGTCGGTGGGCAAAGCCCAGTCTGGGTGCCTCTCACCAGCGCTGCCTTCACTCGAATACGCGGCAGGCTGGCCGGTGCTCCCAATGGCGCCCGCGGTCACATGCACACGGGGGTGAGTGGCCGTTGCCAAACCGCTGAGTGTGGCTTCTCGGGTGACCAAACCGCCAGGTATTGCAGGTCCAGGCTGGCGCCTCCAGCGCTGCTGCCCGTAAGTGGGATCGTCCAAGTGGCTGTCGGCGCCGTGGTAGCGCCCACCCATGTTGGCCGCCTGCCTGGCCACGTAGGCATGGACCCGATCGGCGGCCCCGTCCATGGCCTTGACCGAAATCTGCCAGCGCCCGTGCGGCGCAGCCTGGGTCGTATCGCCGGTGGGGTTGAGCGCCAACAAGGCCATGGGGCGCACGCGGCTGCCAGCGATGGGGTGGGGAACAATCGCCAGATGGGCGTTGTGCTGCGACACCAGGCCTGCGCCCGACATCCAGAAGGATCGCCCGTCGGGCGCTTGCACCGTCACATTCACCTGGCTCACATCTGTGCCAGGCGGCCACCACAGCTCCAGAAAACATGGCGCCGGTCCCGCAGGCGGCACCACCCAGGTGAGCAAATTGCAACCCTTGTCCGTGTCAAACTGCGCATGCGCCCGGCTATCCCGGCTGTTGCCGGCAGCCACCACAACGCTCAGCTCCAGCCCCGACTGCTTTGCTTGATCAATGCGCTGCCCCAACGCGCGCTCAAGCAAACTGCTACCGTCGTGCGGGCCGGTTTGCGGCCCCCAACTGATATTGACCACCAGGCGCTTGGCTTGGATCGCAATGGCCTGCTCCACCATGTAGTCCAGCCCCTCCAGCACATAGCGGCCCAGCCAGCGACCCGTGGGGTCGTCCACCGCCAGCTCAGGCAGATTCACCAGCATGAGTGGGCAACGGCTGGCCTGATCCGTGTCAAAGCCAAAGCCCACATAAGGCGGCTGTCCGGCCAGCCAGCTGAGCACGTGTGCGCCATGTGAAACGCGAGGCACCGGGTCAGCCGATGCGCCCTCCATATCCCAGTGAAAGACCTGTCGGCCGCGATGGCCCATGGATCTCTTCCAGGACTTGAGCCAGGCCACACCAATTCCAGAATCAATCAAGCCCAGCACTGCTTTTTTGGGATTCAAGTTTTGAAGCGTTGGCTTCTTAATTGTTTTGATCAGCGTCACAGCTTGCACCAGCTCCATCCGCGACCACACGGGCAAAGCGCTAAGCCCGGTGTTCAACAGCTGCTTGGTGCTGGACGCCACAGCGATGGGGTTCGAAGGGTGCGCACCCCCTTGCACCAGCAGGTCCACTTGATTGGGATGGGTGCTGTGGACATCCAGCCACTTGAAGCCGCTGGCCACGGCCCACTCCAGGTAGGCGTCAGCCAAACCGCCAAAATGCAAGCCGGCCATGATCAGTTCGCCTTTGGCGCTGTGCCATTGCAAGGCTCCAGCGCCGAGTCGTCCTTGTCAGGCACATGCAGCTCGCGCAAGGCCAGTTGGGTGAGTCGCCTTAGCAAAGGGTCGCCGGGTACCGACCAATTGGCCGCTGCCTCCACGGTCTTCATATCGCTTGGGAAATCCCACGACATGGCCTGCTTGTCTTGCAGCCCCTGACCAAAGCCCGCTGAGGCACCAACCGCCTGTAGGTCGCAGCGCATCAGAAAATAGCGCGCCGTTGCAAGACCCAAGGCCCGCCCAGCGTGGGCATCGATGGGGAAATGCACACCGGCGACCACCCGGTTGATGCTCACCCGCTCAGCCAGCCGGTCCAACTGCAGCGCTATGGCTGGACGATTGTTCAGGCAGAGCAATACCTTGAGCACCTCAACCAACATATAGATTTGGGCAGCATGCCCCATGGGGTAAGTGCCGTGGCCCGGTGTGGTAATGACCGGCTGCACCTGCGGTGAATACGCCACGGGCCGGCGGCAAGCCAGCGCGTGCTTCAAGCGCACTTCCACTGGAATCACCAGCGACAAGGCTGCGCCCACCCACTCCCAAGTCCATCGGTGGCGGTTGATGTTCAGCCCGGTGATCGCTGCAATGAATGCGACCTGGTTGTCAATTTGGCCGAGGATTTCCGCCGTTCGCTCTTCGCGCAACGTGGCCCAGCTCTGCACCAAAGGCAGTTGCGCTTCAAAGAACTTGGGCGTGGGTCGGGTCAGTGCGAACAATGCCACCGTGCCCCGCATGAGCTTGAAGGTATCGGTTCCGCCAACAGCAAAACTCAAACCCTCGTTCAACGCGGACTGCAGCAAACTGGCGCGCACCCATGGATCCCATTTTTCCAACTCCATGGGATTGTCCAGCCCACCATGTGCCGGGGGTGGGTTGTGGGGACCAGTGGGCTCAAAAATACCGTCACGCGTCATCAAGAGCGCCTGCACCACCAAGGGATGGGCAAAGCCGTCGGCCAGGCTGCCAGACCCACCGGAACCGCCAGACCCGCCGGAGCCGCCAGACCCACCAGACCCCCCCAAGGTTCCCAATAAGCCAGAGCCACCGGAGCCTCCCCACTGCGATCCACCTAAAAATGCCATGATGCCTCCTTGTAGAAAAATGCTTGCTGTCCCGCAGCGCTTAGCCGTCCATTGGTACGCCGGCTTGGGTCAGCGCAGCACAGATGCGCTGACCCAGCCTTGTGCTGGCACTGCTTGCACCGCGCGCGAACTGGGCCACGGTGTAGCCCGGTGCTAAGCGCAGCATCTGCTGTGCAGCACGCCGCGCGGCGTCGCCGTCGCCCTGCATGCACAGCGCTGTGATGTAGGCCCGGTGCGTATGCAGGTGCATCAGATTGCGGCGCAGCGACTGCTCGCACCAACGCCTGGCTTGCGCTGCATCCCCGCTGACGATGGCGCTCGATGCCGCCAGCGACTCAAAGTAATACAGCAAGGGGTCCAGGGGCGACAAGGCCAGGGCGCGCTGACTGGCCTGCATGGCGCGCTGGCCTTGGTCGGAAAAGGACTCGGCCACCCCCAGGAACAACCAAGCCAAAGGCTCGTTGGGGTGCAGCTGCGTGCAAATTTCAAGCTCGCTCAAGGCACCCGGCAGGTCGCGCAACAAATGCAAGCGCACAAAGCCTTGCATGGCGCGGGCCAATCCTTGGGCGTCGCTGGCGACCATGGCGCGCTGGGCATGGGCTTGCGCCTGCTCAGCCTCTTGATCAGGCTGTGTGCTCAGCGCCCGCGTGACACGCAGCACATGCCATTTGGCCAGCCAGGCGTGGGCCTGGCCCATCTCGGGGGAGCGTTCAAGCAAGGCCAACAAGGCCTGCCGGCTCACATCAAAGTCATCAGGCGCGCTGCGGTGCATCAGCCCCACCCCAGTGAGCAGCAAGGCATAGTCGTCCAGCGAGCGCACGGGTTGCTGGCGGGCCCAGTCCATGTGGGCATTGAGCACTGCGTGGTGCACGCCCGTGCTGACTGCTTGCACCAGTTCACTTTCGGCCGCCAACACATCGCCCACCTCAGCGCGGAACTCCTGCGCCCACACCACCGAGTCGCCGCGCAGCTCATGCAAGCTCAGCTGCAGCTGCAGCGTGCCCAAGCCGTGCGCACCCAGCACGCGGTAGCTGCCCTTGAGCACATAGTCCGCGGCCAACCAGCGGCGTGCATCCTCGTGGGCCTGGGCATCCGTTGGGGCACGGGTTTGGGCGCGCCTGGCCAAGGCCTGGCTGCTCAAGGTGTGCACCAAGCGCACATGTGCGGAGCGGCCCAACTGGTGCGACACCCGGTCGACCAGCAAGGCCCCAAAGCTGCGGTGCGCTGGGCTGTCAGCGATAGCCACAGGCGCCATCAGCACCAACCGGGGCAAGGCTGTCGGCGCAGCTTCTGGCATGGTCATGGTCGCCGCAGACAAGGCTGGCCTGTGCATGCGGTAAACACGCAAGGTCGGCTCCATGTGCTTGAGGTGGCACAAGCCCAGGTCCTCCACCTGGGCTTCTACAGGGTCGTGCAATTGGTCACGCAGGCGGTGACCCATCACGGGCACGCTGTCTTGGGCCAACAGCGCCAGGCCGTGCAAGCGGGTCACCTGCAAGGCATCCATGGCGCCTGCGGCGCCCACCACATCCAGGCTCAGACGCCAGCGCCCAGAGGGCCTGAGCCCCGCCAACAAAGGCATGCGCCATGCGCAATCCAAAGCGGCCTGCCGCTCGGAAAACACCACACACAAACCACTGGCCGAACGGTGCCACCACTGGCCCGCCCCGGCCTTGACATGGCGTTGGAGGTGACGCTCGGCCACCGCCCACGTGAGTTCGCTGGGCGCGTGCTCGGCCCACTCGGCGGGGCTCACCGTGACGTAAAGCGCGGTGGCGTCCTCGGCGGGCTTGGCACCCAACTGAAGGGCATGGTCGTGGGTGAATGACATGACCGCCATGGTGCACAAGCGCAGGCCATTGAACAAGGCCAAGAAGCCGCGCCAGGCCATTTACCTCCCCCGATTGGGGAGACGGAGGGGCAAAACCTCCCCCGCCTGGGGGAGGCGGGGCAAGCCGAACTGCCGTGCAATAGCTCACGTCACCTTCAACCCCGACGGTTTCAAAGGAGTCATCCATTCCCTGCCCCTGGCTTATGCCCAACTGTGATCCAAGACCATTCCATTTTTTATGAAAGCATTTATGAAATTCCAACTCTCTTGCTCTCCCTTGACCCTGGCACTGGCCTCAGCGCTGTCCCTCACCCTGGCCGGATGCGGTGGTGGCGGCAGCCCCGCCAATGAACCCTTGGCTGCCTCTACCTTTTTGCTGCCAGGTGTGGCTGCCACAGGCGCGGCCTTCCCTGACGACAGCCTTGTGACTGTGACCGATGCTGCAGGAGCAGTCTTCAATGGCAGTGTCCAAGGCGGATCTGGCGCCTTCAGCGTGACCGTCAGCACCTCTGCCAAGGCGCCGTTTGTGGTGCAGGTCAGTGCTGAAGACCTGCCTACCTTGGTGAGCGTGAGCACTGACGCGCAACCGAAGCGCGTGAACGTCACGCCCATTACCAACCTGATCGCCGCGACCCTGAGCCCCAGCGGCAACCCGCAAAAGCTCGCCGAAGAAATCAAGGCCAGCACCGCCACCGTCACCGCAGACACGCTGACTGCCAAAAAAACGGCGGTGATGGACAACATCGTCAAGCCCGTCACGGACGCCTTGGCCGACAGCACCGACCCGATCAGCGGCACCATAGAAATTGGCAAAGGCCATGACCTGGTGCTCGAAGCGCTGAAGATCCAGGTGCAACCTAACGGCACAGGTTCCAGCACGGTCAACGTCACAGTCAAAGGCAGCTCGCCTGTGGACATGACCCCCATCGCTCTGGGCACGGGCGGTGCCAGCACCTTGCCCAAATTGGCAGACGCGCAGGGATTTATCGCGCCGGTCAAGGCCGACTTGGCAGGCGATGGCCTGCCCAACCAGATCGCCGCACTGCTGGGGCGCATGACGGCCTGCTACGCCCTGCCCGCCAGTGAACGCATCACCGCAGGCGGGACCAGTGCGACCGACATCAAGGCCGAAGCCTGCAAGACTTTGTTCTTGAAAAACAATCCCGCACTTTATAAAAACAACAGTTATTTGGTGGCCAGCAATGGCGCTTTCAAAGGCCTGTTTTCCAGCAGTCCGGCCTCGCAAGGGGTCAAATTCTTGTTGCCCAGTTTTGAGTACAAAGTCAAAAACGGCAACACCACGGACGACACCAAGCCCTTGGAGGGCGATGTGGTGTTCACTGCCAAATCGGTGAGCAGCGAGGGCAACAGCAGCGTGGATGAGTTCTGGGCACGACCGGACGCCAATGGCAAGTTGTTTTTGACCGGCAATTTGAGTGGACTGGACATTGAGGTGAGCCCTCGCGCCGAGTTGCGCGACTTTCCCAACCTGAGCAGCAAGAATTTTTATTCGACCGGCTACAACCTCTACGTCAATGCCAAGCACCCCTACGCCAAGGTGGTGGTGACCAGTCCCAAAGGCACGCAGATCACCCTGCTCAAGGCCACAGGACTTGATTACTTTGCGATTGCAAAAAATGGCGCTGCCACGACCACCTCTGTGCTGCGCCTAGCAGGCACCTACCAGAGCGGAACAGGCACGCCGCGCACTGATTTCGCCAGCTTCGTCTGGGCCGGTGAGGCTGACACAACCGAGACCGACATCGCTGGCTTTCCCTTGCAAAGCACTTGGAATTTTGATCTGTACACCAACGCCAACGACAGCACACCTGCAGTGGCAGGCGTGAAACGCCGCACCTTGCAACGCGCGCCCATGCTGGCTGAACTCAAGGCAGCGGCCTGGCCCAGCCTGACGGCAGCCGCACGGGCAAACCTCAAGTTGGAATCAGTCGCAAAGGGCTACATCTTGCTCGATTTCCCCGAAGGTCCCATCATCGTTGCAGAAGGAGGCGACAACGGGGATCAGCCCAGTTGGGAGGTGCCTGCCGGCGCCTGGAGCCCGATCAAGCTCACCGCCTATGGCCGCACAGCCGACGGCTCGATAGTCTTCAACGATTCGTCAAACGTCAAATCCAGCGCCCGCCTAGGTAAGATTTTTTGCAGCCCATCTGGCGCAGCAGACACCCACTGCGGTACGCAGGCTGGCAACTTTGCGGTCAACACGCGCTTAGGCTCGGTGCAGTTCAGCGGGCGCGACAACCGCCGTGTGCACATGAGCTACAGCGTGGATTTCAGGAATCAGTAAAACCTGCTGGTGCAGGCAGCCCGGCGTGCAAAGGCTGCTTGCACCTGCAACAGGTGACAACTTTCCCCCAAAACCTTCTTGCCCTGCCTTCATAGCCCACCCAAACGCACACGGCCTGCAAGCCTTGCCAGCCCTTGCAAGCAGCTGATTTTGAAAGGTCCTTGAGATGAACCACCTTCCCCATTCCCTGTCACTCCACTTCACCCACCCCATGAAAGGCCTCGCCATGAAAACTCGCCACTTCCTTCCCGCCATCTGCATGCTCGCACTGACGATCTCATCACCCAGTCAGGCCAACAATGTCCGCTCCGACACCGAGAAAAACATATTTGGTTGCTACGACACCGTGATCTTTAATAACTCGAACACCACTTTGCGCGGTGGTCGCGTGGATTGGCGCTACGACTACGCCGACGGCAGCTACAACCAGGGCTCCACCGATGTGCCAGCAGCCATTGGCCCGGGCCAACGGGTCAATGTCCAAACCTTTGACAGCTTTGACATGGCACGTTGCAAGACAACGCGCTACCAATTCAAGGTGCTGAACTGGCGCACCTACTGATCTGCAGCGGGCTGTCTTCCACCCATTTTTGCCAAGCTGATACTTCACAAGGAAGTTCCTATGAAACACATTGTTCAAACCCTGCTGGCGCTGGCCGTCTTGTCACAAACCCATCTCCAAGCGCTGGCGCAAAACGCGGACCCGGACACCCCTTCCAAGGTCTGCTGGGATGCGCTGGCCCAAAAGGAAAAGGTGTACGAGGCGATCAATCGCAAGCCCTTGCCCGACGGCGCCACACCGAGCTTGATGCGGGTGATGTGGATGACCGCAGACTCCATGAAGGTGATTGATGCCCAATGCGCCGGCGACGCGAAGGCGGCTCAATACCGCAGCCAATTGCAAACCTCGTTCAATCAGGCCAAGACGGCCTGCGAACAGCTGTCGACTGGCACCTGCTCAGCCAACCCCTTTGATGGATCAGCGGTTCAAGACCCGCAAGCTGCGGCCAGACTGGCCGAGCAAAGGCAGGCGGCGGCCCAGCAGGCTGCTCAGCGCCGGGCTGCAGAGCAAGCCGAGAGGGAGCGGCAGGCCGAGCTCAAACAGCAACAAGAAATGCAGAACTTGACCAACGCCTAGGGAAACCTGATGCAGACCTTGCAAAGCCGCAAATCTGGCGGCTCAGGCGAATGCCCGAGGGGCTTAAATATGGTCAATGGCAAATGCCGGGCTGGAGTCGCCCAGTAAGCCAGACGCCAAGGGCATATGGTTTTCGGACTGCGTGGGCTTTGGCGAGGGTCAACTGATGTATGTTCTCACTCATCCAATGGACGATCATCCTCATGCATCGCACCCAAATCTATCTGCACGATGAATTGCACGGTCAGCTCAAGCGCCGGGCGATCAGCACAGGCGTGAGCATGTCTGAGCTGATCCGCCAGACGCTGGAGCGGGGCATCAAAAATGACCTGGTCGCCGATGCGCAGACTTTTTTTGAGCAGTTGGAGCCGCTTCAGAGTTTTGCCATTCTCGACGCCAAGACCTGTGTCGAAGATCTACGCAGCCGCAGCCGCATCTTGCACAAGGGCAAAGTTTGATGGCCTAGTCCAGCCGCTTCCCTCGGCGACTGGTCTTGGTCAGCAATACCATGGCCAACTTGCCCAAAAAGGCGCCCGCAGTGGACCATGCCCCAGGCCATGGGGCTGCCAGGCACAGCAGGTCACCACGGGTCCAGCACAATCGCAGCATGCCAAGCCCACCCGGCCTCACCCACCTGCTCTACCTTCACGGCTTTCGCTCGTCTCCCCAGTCCATGAAGGCCCGCAAAATGGCCGCCCTGGTGGACCAGCGTTTTCCTCAAGTGACCTGGTGGTGCCCGCAACTGCCGCCGTCGCCCAAAGAAGCCGCCGAGCTCATTGAAGCCGGCACCCGCGCCTGGCCCACGGACAGCATGGCGGTCATGGGCTCGTCCTTGGGCGGGTATTACGCCACTTGGCTGGCCCAGCGGCGTGGCTGCCGGGCGGTGCTGCTCAACCCGGCGGTGAACCCGGCGCGGGACTTGGCGGCCTACATTGGCGAGCAAACGGCTTGGCACGCGCCAGAAGAGCGGTTTTTCTTTCAAGCGCATTTTGTGGATGAGCTTGAGGCCTTGCAGGCGGGGCCTTGGCCGCGGCCGCAGGACTGCTTGGCCGTGATTGCCATGGGCGACGAGGTGCTGGACTGGCGCGAAATGCAAGCACGCCATGCGCAGGCGCAGTTGCGCATCGTGCCGGGCAGCGACCACGCCCTGAGCGATTTTGAGGCGCACCTGCCCGCCATCTTGGCGCACCTGGGTTTGTCCTGGCCGCAGCCGCAGGCTGGCCCTTGAAAGCAGGCAGCTTGCCTGCCCCAACTACACTAGCTCCTCCTTAAAAGGGGCCGATTTGTACGTACTTTTTGAAGATGCCAGCAAGTTCTTCGCTGGCCGCATCCTGTCTGAAGCCGACACCTCGCTGCAGGTGGAGCTGGACTCGGGCAAGCGCGTGAAGGTCAAGGCCGCGCAAGCGCTGATCCGCTTTGAAAAACCCGCCCCGGCCGACTTGGTGAGCGCAGGCCAGGCCCTGGCCGCCGAAATTGACCTGGACCTGGCCTGGGAATTTGCCAGCGACGAGGAGTTTGGCTTTGCCGACCTCGCCCGCGAGTATTTCGACCCTGGCCATTCGCCCACGCCCGCGCAGCAAGCGGGTGCGCTGTTTCGCCTGTACGAGTCGCCACATTACTTCCGCCGCTCGGGCAAGGGCCGCTTTAAAAAAGCACCGGCCGACATCTTGCAGCAGGCGCTGTCAGCCATTGAAAAGAAAAAGCAGCTCCAGGCCCAAATTGAGGCCTGGGCGGCTGAGCTGGGCCAAGGCGCTTGCCCCGCGCCCATCTTGGAGCAGCTCTACAAAATTTTGTTCAAACCGGACAAAAACAGCGCCGAGTACAAGGCGGTGGTGCTGGCCGCCCAACACACGCACACGGCGCCGCTGGACCTGCTGCAGCGCGCAGGCGCCATCAGCTCGGCCTACCAGTTCCATTGGCGGCGGTTTTTGTTTGAGCACTTTCCCAAGGGCACGGGTTTTCCGGACCTGCAAGCACCGGCAGTGCGTGACGAGTTGGCGGTGGCCGGCGTGCGGGCGTTTTCCATTGACGACTCGCAGACCACCGAGATTGACGACGCGCTGTCGGTGCAAGGCCTGGGCACGGGCGAGGTGACCTTGGGCATCCACATTGCCGCGCCGGGCTTGGCCGTGCAGGCGGGCAGCGCCATTGACCTGCTGGGCCGCGCCCGCTTGTCCACTGTCTACATGCCAGGCCACAAGCTGACCATGCTGCCCGACGAGGTGGTGCAGCAGTACACGCTGCAAGAAGGCCGCGACTGCCCGGCGGTGTCGCTGTATGTGACGCTCGATGAAGCGAGCTTGGAGATCAAGGACAGCCAAACCCGCATTGAGCGTGTGCCTATTGCCGCCAACCTGCGCCACGACAAGCTCGACGAGGTGTTCAGCGACGCCTTTTTTGAAGCCGAGCCCGGCGCTGACGCGCCCGCTTGGGGGCCAGAGCTGCGGTTTTTACACCGCTTGGCCCGCCAGCTCAAAGCGGGGCGCGAGGTGGTGCGCGGCAAGCCCGAGAACTTCAGCCGGCCGGACTACAACTTTCGCCTGGATAACGCATCTGGGGCCGAGCCCACGGGGGACGAGCAGGTCAGCATCAGCGTGCGCAGGCGCGGCGCGCCGCTGGACTTGATCGTGGCCGAGGCCATGATCCTGGCCAACAAAACCTGGGGACTGTGGCTGGCCGAGATGGGCGTGCCCGGCATTTACCGCAGCCAAGCCAGCATGGCGCCCGGCGTGAAGGTGCGCATGGGCACCCGCGCCCAGCCGCACGCGGGCCTGGGCGTGCCGGCCTATGCCTGGAGCACCTCGCCGCTGCGCCGGTATGTGGACTTGGTCAACCAATGGCAAATCATGGCCTGCGTGCGCCACGGCCGCACGGCCGCGCTGGCCGCGCCCTTCAAGCCCAAAGACACCGAGCTGTTTGCCATCATCTCGGCCTTTGATGCGGCCTACAGCGCCTACAACGGCTACCAAGCCAGCATTGAGCGCTACTGGACGCTGCGCTATGTGCAGCAGCAAGGCCTGACTGAGCTCACGGCCACCGTGATCAAAGACAACCTGGTGCGTGCCGACGAGCTGCCACTGGTGCTGGGCGCCATGGGCGCGCAAGGGCTGCCGCGCGGCGCGCATGTGCGCGTGAAGCTGGGCGAGGTCGACGAGATCAGCCTGGACTTGTTCAGCTCCGTCATTGAGCGGCTGGACAGCCCGGCAGATGCACAGGCCGGCGCACAGGCCGGCGAGGAGGAAGACTTGGAAGGCGGCGAGTCCGAGCTGGCGGCCGGCCCCATCTCCATTGCGCTGGACATGGAAGATGCCCAAGCAGAGGCGCAAACCCCAGAGGCCGTGCAAGCTTCACAAGCCCCGTCCCCGGGGGCGGGCTGAGGCCGGGCATGGCCCGTCCTGCAAGCTGGCCACGGCAAGACTCTCAAAGCCCGCCATGAAGACGGTGTTGCGTTCGCTCCTGCGCCTGGTGGCCCTGTTGTTGATGGCGCTGCTGGCCTTGCAGCTGTATTTTGCGGGCCGCATTGTGGCCATGAACTGGCTGGACCCCGAGTCCACCGCCTTTCAGCGCTCTGAAGCCTGGCGCGTGGCTCAGGCCACGGGGCAGCTCAAGTGGCGCCAAGAGTGGGTGCCGTACGACCAAATTGCCGACCACCTCAAGCGCGCAGTGATTGCCTCTGAAGACGCCACCTTTGCCGAGCACGATGGCGTGGACCTGGAAGCGCTTGAAAAAGCCTGGGACAAAAACCAAAAAGCCAAAGAACGTGCGGACCGCCTGGCTGCTGAGGCAGCCAAGCGCCAGGCCAAGCTCAACCCGAACAAAAGCAACCCGGCCCCACCTCCGCCTGTGGCCACCGCGCCCGCCAAAATTGTGGGCGGCTCCACCATCACGCAGCAGCTGGCCAAAAACTTGTTTCTTTCGGGCGAGCGCACCTTGCTGCGCAAGGGCCAGGAGTTGGTGCTGACTTACATGCTGGAGCGTCTGTTGAACAAAAAACGCATTTTGGAGATTTACCTCAACAGCGTGGAATGGGGCGAGGGCGTGTTTGGTGCCGAGGCCGCGGCGCGGCATTACTTTCGCAAGCCGGCCGCCAAACTCACGCCCTATGAAGCCGCCCGCTTGGCCGTGATGCTGCCGCGCCCTCGCTACTTTGAAAAGCGGCCCGATTCCGGCTACCTGATGTCGCGCGCCCAAACCATCACCGCACGCATGGGGGGCGTGGTGCTGCCATGACCGCGCTGATCTCCATGCGCATTTTGGGCGTGGACCCGGGCCTGCAAACGGCGGGCTTTGGCGTGATTGACGTTCACGGCATGCAACTGGACTACGTGGCCAGCGGCACCATACGCACCGACGTGCGCCAGTCGCTGCCCCAGCGGCTCAAAGTGCTCTACGAGGGCGTGCGCGAGGTGGTGGCGCGCTACCAGCCGGACACCTCGGCGGTGGAGATTGTGTTTGTCAACAACAACCCGCAGGCCACGCTGATGCTGGGCCAAGCCCGGGGCGCCTGCGTCACCGCCTTGGTGTCGGCCGACATGACGGTGCACGAGTACACCGCGCTGCAGCTTAAAAAAGCCGTGGCTGGCCATGGCCGCGCGGCCAAAGAAGAGGTGCAGCAAATGGTCATGCGCCTGCTGCGCCTGCCCGGCGTGCCCGGCAAAGACGCGGCCGACGCGCTTGGCCTGGCCATCACGCACGCGCATGTGGGCGCAGCCATGGAGCGCCTGCGCGCCGCCGGTGAGAAATCGGGGGCGGTGGTGGGCGGCAATACAGAAGCAGCGCTGGCCGGGCATTACCGAGGTGGGCGCAGCCGCTGAGGCTGTGCGCACTGGCCCCCACAAGCGCATGCGCAGACCGCTTTTTTGAGAGCAGGAGACACACCATGAACAAAGTATTGCTGGTCACCGGCGGCAGCCGGGGCATAGGGGCGGCCACGGCCTTGTTGGCGGCAGAGCACGGCTGGTCTGTGGCCGTCAACTACGCCAGCCATGCCCAAGCCGCAGACAAGGTGGTGCAGCAGATCCGCGCCTCGGGCGGGCAGGCCATGGCCGTGCAGGCCGACGTGGCCATGGAGGACCAGGTGGTGGCCATGTTCGAGCAGGTTGACGCGCAACTCGGCCGACTGTCGGGGCTGGTCAACAACGCAGGAGTGGTCGATGTCAAGGCCCGCCTCGACGAGATGAGCGCTGCCCGCATCAGGCGCATGTTCGACATCAACGTGATAGGCAGCATGGTGTGCGCCCGGGAAGCAGTGCGCCGCATGAGCACCCGGCATGGCGGGGCGGGCGGCGCCATCGTCAACGTCTCCAGCGCGGCGTCCCGCTTGGGCTCAGCGGGCCAATACGTGGACTATGCCGCGTCCAAAGGCGCGATTGATTCGCTGACCATTGGCCTGGCCAAAGAGGTGGCGGCCGAAGGCATACGGGTCAACGCGGTGCGGCCTGGCCTGATTGACACCGAGATTCACGCCTCAGGGGGCTTGCCCACGCGCGTGAATGATTTGCAGCACTTCGTGCCCGCGAAACGCGGCGGCACGGCGCAAGAAGTGGCACAAGGCATTGTGTGGCTCTTATCCGACCAGGCCAGCTACACCACCATGAGTTTTTTAGACATCTCGGGCGGCCGCTGAGCCGAGCATCAAGGCCGGGCTTGGCTCAAAACACGCGCTCGACAATCAACACCGCAAAAAAGCCAAACGCCGCGATCAGCGTCCACTTGAGAATCACCAGCCCCCAGCGCTTGTAGCCGGGCTGGCCGGTGGCAGCAAACAAGGCAAACAACACACCCGCAGCCACCAGCAAAACAAGAATGGCCCAGCGAAAAAACACCATGGCAGGCCTTTAAAAAACAGGGTTCACCAGGCCGGCGCCAGCTGGCCCAGGCCCTTGGGCGCGCGGCGCTCGTCTTCAAACGTCACCACCTCAAAAGCCTCGGGGTGGGCCAGCAAGGCGCGCAAGAGTTTGTTGTTGAGCGCGTGGCCTGAGCGAAAGGCACTGTAAGCGGCCAAGAGCGGTTTGCCCAGCAAGAACAAGTCGCCCATGGCGTCCAGGATTTTGTGCTTCACAAACTCGTCGTTGTAGCGCAGCCCCTCGGTGTTAAGCACCTTGTAGTCATCCATCACGATGGCGTTGTCCAGCCCGCCGCCCAGGGCCAGGCCGTTGGCCCGCATCATCTCCACGTCTTTGGTAAAGCCAAAGGTGCGGGCGCGGGCAATGTCGCGCACGTAGGAGCCGGTGGCCATGTCGAACTCCACGCGCTGGCCGGTGGAGTCCACCGCCGGGTGGTCAAAGTCAATTTCAAAGCTGAGCTTGTAGCCCTCGTAAGGCGACAGCCGCGCCCACTTGGCAGAGGCGCCCTCGCCTTCACGCACCTCCACGGACTGGAGCAGGCGCACAAAACGCTTGGGCGCTGGCTGCAGCTCAATGCCTGCAGACTGCAGCAAAAACACAAATGACGAGGCCGAGCCGTCAAGAATAGGCACCTCTTCGGCCGTGATGTCCACATACAGGTTGTCCAGCCCTAAGCCCGCGCAGGCCGACATCAGGTGCTCCACCGTGAACACCTTGGCCGAGCCCACCGAAATGGTGGACGCCAAGCGGGTGTCGGTGACCGCCGTGGCTGAAATGGGAATGTCCACCGGCAAAGGCAAATCGGTGCGGCGAAAAACGACGCCCGTGTCGACAGGCGCGGGGCGCAGCGTCAGCTCCACCCGCTGGCCGCTGTGCAAGCCCACGCCCACGGCCTTGGTCAGCGATTTGAGGGTGCGTTGCGCAAGCATAAATTTATTTTAGGCGGGCCGGTGTTGGCCTTTTTTTTAAACAAGTATCCGGCCCTGCGGGTCAGCCCTTGAAAAAAGGCCTGCAGGAACTGGTCCGGCAGGCCTTGGAGTGAGCGCGTTGTGGCTCAGTCGGCTTGCTTGCGCAAAAAGGCCGGGATTTCAAAGTCGTCCATGCCGCCCGAGGCCAGGGCATCGACCTTGGCTGCGGCCTGCGTGCGGTTGTTGCGCCACACGCTGGGCACAGACATGCCGTTGTAGTCTGGCTGACCGCCGGCCAGGCCTGCACCCAAGCCGCTCATGCCGACATTCATGGCGGGCATGTTGTCGGTGCCGGTGCGCTGAATCACTTGCAGCGGGGCCGCGCGGCGCACGCCCTGGCGGCTCAGGCCGGTGGCCACCACGGTGACGCGGATGTCTTCGCCCAGATCTTCGTCGTAGGCCGTGCCGTAAATCACATGCGCATCGGGCGAGGCGTAAGCGCGTATGGTGTTCATGGCTTGCTTGGACTCGCTGAGCTTGAGCGAGCCTTTGGCCGCGCTGATCAGTACCAACACGCCCTTGGCGCCAGACAGGTCAATGCCCTCCAGCAAAGGGCAGGCCACAGCCTGCTCGGCGGCGATGCGGGCGCGGTCTGGGCCGCTGGCCTTGGCCGTGCCCATCATGGCTTTGCCTGGCTCGCCCATGACGGTGCGCACGTCTTCAAAGTCCACGTTCACATGGCCGGGCACGTTGATGATCTCGGCAATGCCGCCCACGGCGTTTTTGAGCACGTCGTTGGCATGGGCAAAGGCCTCGTCTTGGGTGACGTCGTCGCCCAGCACTTCGAGCAGCTTTTCGTTGAGCACCACGATCAGAGAGTCCACATTGGCCTCGAGTTCGGCCAGGCCCGCGTCGGCATTGGCCATGCGGCGACCGCCTTCAAAATCAAACGGCTTGGTGACCACACCCACAGTGAGAATGCCCATTTCTTTGGCCACGCGAGCGATCACGGGGGCCGCACCGGTGCCGGTGCCGCCGCCCATGCCGGCGGTGATAAAGAGCATGTGCGCGCCGTCAATGGCGGCGCGGATGTCGGCCTCGGCCAGCTCGGCCGCCTCGCGGCCCTTGTCGGGCTTGCTGCCCGCGCCCAGGCCACTGGTACCCAACTGAATGACCTTGTGCGCGGCACCCCGGCTCAAAGCCTGTGCGTCGGTGTTGGCACAAATGAACTCCACGCCTTGAACGCGTGTGCTGATCATGTGCTCTACGGCGTTGCCGCCGCCACCCCCAACCCCGATCACCTTGATTTGGGTGCCTTGGTTGAATTCTTCGATGTCCATCATTTCGATGCTCATGTGAGCCTCCTGTTAATCTGCAGTTGCCTGAAAGTTGACCTGTTGTTTTCTTTTAAAAATACCGAATTCATCATGAGGGCGGGTCTGCACCTCCTGCGTGCGTGAGCCCATTTAACCTGGGGTAGCGCTGTGTGCGTGCATTCATCAAAAATTCCCCACCAGCCACTCTTTGACGCGGCCAAAAGCGTTTTGCATGGAACCGGCTTTTTGCGACACCTTAAAGCCCCGCAGCCGCGCCAACCTGGCTTCTTCCATCAAACCCATGACGGTGGCCGCCCGGGTTTGCGCGACCATGTCTGACAAGCCGCTGTTGTAGCGTGGCAAGCCGCGCCTGACGGGCTTGAGGAAGATGTCCTCGCCCAGCTCCACCATGCCCGCCATCACGGCCGAGCCGCCTGTGATGACAATACCCGAAGACAGCATTTCTTCGTAGCCCGAATCGCGGATCACCTGCTGCACCAGGGCATAAATTTCTTCCACACGCGGCTCAATCACGCCGGCCAGCGCCTGGCGGCTGAGCATGCGCGGGCCGCGGTCGCCCAAACCGGGCACCTCCACCTGGGTTTCGGGGTCGGCCAGCAGCTGCTTGGCGCAGCCGTGGTCGACCTTGATGTCTTCGGCGTCTTTGGTAGGCGTGCGCAGCGCCATGGCAATGTCGCTGGTGATCAGGTCGCCCGCAATCGGGATGACCGCCGTGTGGCGAATGGCGCCGCCCGTGAAAATGGCCACATCGGTGGTTCCCGCGCCAATGTCCACCAGGGCCACGCCTAGCTCTTGCTCGTCTTGGCTGAGCACGGACAGGCTGGACGCCAGCGGGTTGAGCATGAGCTGGTCCACCTCCAAGCCGCAGCGGCGCACACACTTGATGATGTTCTCGGCCGCGCTTTGCGCGCCGGTGACGATGTGCACCTTGGCTTCCAGGCGGATGCCGCTCATGCCTATGGGCTCGCGCACGTCTTGGCCGTCAATCACAAACTCTTGCGGCTCAACCAGCAAAATCCTCTGGTCGGTGGAGATGTTGATGGCCTTGGCGGTTTCAATCACACGGGCTACGTCTTGCTGGGTGACTTCTTTGTCTTTGACCGCCACCATGCCACTTGAGTTCATGCCCCGAATGTGGCTGCCGGTGATGCCGGTGTAGACCCTAGAGATTTTGCAGTCGGCCATCAGCTCGGCTTCTTTGAGCGCCTGCTGAATGCTTTGCACGGTGGCGTCGATGTTGACCACCACGCCGCGCTTGAGGCCGTTGCTGGGCGCTATGCCCAAGCCGGCGAGCTTGAGCTCACCGCCGGGCATGACTTCGCCAACCACCACCATCACCTTGCTGGTGCCTATGTCCAGGCCCACCACCAGATCTTTGTATTCTTTAGCCATGCTTTGCTACCTTGTTGTCTGCTGTTTTTTACCGGGTGCGCTCACCGTGGTCACGCCGCGCAGCCGCAGCGCGTAACCATTGGGATAGCGCAGGTCGGCCGACTCGATGTTGCGGCCGAACCTGGAAGACGATTGACTGACCGTGGCCAAAAAGCGCCGGGTGCGCTGCTCAATCACGTCAATGTGACCCACGCCCAGCTCCAGCATGGCGCCGCTTTCCAGGCGCGCACGCCAACTTCCGCGACCTGTCAGCTCGAGTTGCACCAAAGGCGCGTCAAGCGAATCAAACAAGGGCGCCAGCAAGCGATAGACTTTGAGCACCTCGGATGCTTGCGCCTTTGGGCCATGCAAGCGCGGCAGATCTTCGGCCTCGACATCGCCTTCGTTGACCTCGAAGACCTCGCCCTCGGTGTTGATCAAGCGGCTGCCCACTTCTGTGCCCCAAAAAGCCACGGCCTCGTGCTCCACCAGCTTCACCCGCAAGCGATCGGGAAACTCACGCCGCACCTCGGCCAGGCGCACCCAGGGCACGGCCTCAAAGGCTTTGCGGGTCTGCACCAGGTCCAGCGTGAAAAAATTGCCCGTCAGCGTGTGCGCCACATTGGCGCGCAGGGTCACCGGGTTGTTGTGCTGCAACTCGTTGTCAATGCGAATGGCCTCCAGGGTGAAGGCCGGCTGACTGACCAGCCATTTGCCCACCAAGCCCAGCAGCAACACCCCGAACAGCAGCGCCAACACATGGGCGAGCCTGTCCATCAGCCGCACGTCCAGCGGCAAGGGCATGGCAAGGGCCGGGCTGCGCCTCATGGGGCAGGCCTTTCATGGTCCAGGCTGGCATTGGCCAGCACGGCCAGGCACAGCTCTTCATACGACAGGCCCTGAGCCCGCGCCGACATGGGCACCAAAGAATGTCCGGTCATGCCGGGGGAAGTGTTCATCTCCAGCAGGTAGGGCCGGCGGCTGGCCGCATCAATCATCACGTCAGCCCTGGCCCAGCCCCGGCAGCCCAGGCTTGCAAAGGCCTTGAGCACCAGCTGGGCAATGGCCGCCTCTTCCCCGGGTGGCAGGCCAGAGGGCACCAGGTACTGCACCTCGTCGGTGAAGTACTTGTTTTGGTAGTCGTAGTTGCCGTCTGGGGCCATGATGCGGACGACGGGCAAGGCGCGGGCCTGGCCGCCTTCAACCAGCACCGGGCAGGTGACCTCATCGCCCTCAATGAATTGTTCGCACAGCACGTCTGCGTCCAGCAGGGCGGCACGGGCCACGGCCTCGGCCATGTCAGCGGCTTGGGTGACCTTGGTCAGGCCAAGGGAAGAGCCTTCGCGTGAGGGCTTGACGATGAGCGGCAGGCCCAGCTCGGCGGGTACGGCGGCCACGTCGGCTGCGCTGAAGTGGCCTTGCTTGAGCAGCACATAGCGCGGCGTGGGCAAGCCATCGGCCAGCCACAGGCGCTTGGTGGTGACCTTGTCAATGGCCACGCTGGACGCCATCACGCCCGAGCCGGTGTAGGGGATGCCCAGCAGCTCCAGCGCGCCTTGCACCGTACCGTCTTCGCCAAAGCGGCCATGCAAGGCAATAAAGCAGCGGGCAAAGCCTTCGCTTTGCAACTCGATCAGGGGGCGCTGGGCCGGGTCAAACGCATGCGCATCCACACCGCGTGAGCGCAGCGCTTTCAGCACGCCCCGGCCAGACAGCAGCGAGATCTCGCGCTCGGCCGACTGCCCACCCATGAGCACGACCACCTTGCCCAAGCTGGCGGGGGACACGGCGCTCATGCAGCCTCCTTCGCCTGCAGCTCGACCACACGGCCAGCCGCCAGGCCAATGGAGCCTGCGCCCATGCAGATGACCACATCGCCGTCGCGTGCATTGTCCAAAATCGCCTGGGGCATGGCCTCTATGGCGTCCACAAACACAGGTTCCAGCTTGCCGGCCACGCGCAGCGCGCGGGCCAAAGAGCGGCCATCGGCCGCCACCACAGGCGCCTCGCCGGCGGCATACACCTCCGACAACAGCACCGCATCGGCGCGGCCAATGACCTTGACGAAGTCTTCAAAGCAATCGCGCGTGCGGCTGTAGCGGTGGGGCTGAAAGGCCAGTACCAGCCGGCGGCCCGGAAAGGCGCCGCGCGCGGCCGCCAGCGTGGCAGCCATCTCCACCGGGTGATGGCCGTAGTCGTCAATCAAAGTGCAAGCCCCGCCTGTGGGCAACTGGACTTGGCCGTAGCGCTGAAAGCGCCTGCCCACACCGCGAAACTCCGCCAAGGCTTTTTGCACGGCGGCATCGGAGATGTCCAGCTCAACGGCAATGGCGATGGCGGCCAGGGCATTGAGCACGTTGTGCTCACCAGGCAGGTTCAGCACCACGGGCAGGTCGGGCAGGGTCACGCCGTTGCGGCGCTGCACCGTGAAGCTCATTTGTCCGTCCACATGGCGCAGATCGACGGCACGCACCTGGGCGCCCTCGTTCAATCCGTAGGTGGTGACGGGGCAAGACACCTGGGGCATGATGTCGCGCACGGCCGCATCGTCGGCGCACAGCACCGCCGTGCCGTAAAAAGGCATGCGGTGCAAAAAGTCCACAAAGGCCGACTTGAGCTTGGCAAAGTCGTGGCCGTAGGTTTCCATGTGGTCGGCGTCAATATTGGTGACCACCGCCATCACGGGCAAGAGGTTCAAGAACGAGGCGTCGGACTCGTCGGCTTCCACCACGATGTAGTCGCCCGAGCCCAGCTTGGCGTTGGCACCCGCGCTGTTCAGGCGCCCACCAATCACAAAAGTGGGGTCCAGCCCGGCCTCGGCCAGCACGCAAGCCACCAAGGAGGTGGTGGTGGTTTTGCCGTGGGTGCCGGCAATGGCGATGCCGCGCTTGAGGCGCATCAGCTCGGCCAGCATCAAGGCGCGGGGCACCACGGGAATGCGCTTGGCGCGCGCCTCTATCACCTCGGGGTTGTCGGCCTTGACGGCGGTGGAGGTGACCACGGCATCGACGCTGGTCAAGTTGCTGGTCGCGTGGCCCACAAAGGTGCGAATGCCCAGGCTGGCCAGGCGGCGCAGGGTGGCGCTGTCGGCCAAGTCAGAACCAGAGATGACGTAGCCCAGGTTGTGCAGCACCTCGGCAATGCCGGACATGCCCGAGCCGCCCAGGCCAATGAAATGAATGTGCTTGACGGCGTGTTTCACGCGAGTTCCTCACAGGCCCGAACCACACGCTCGGTCGCCTCGGTTTTTTGAAGTTGTTGGGCCACCTCGGCCCGGCGCAGCAACTCGCTGCGGTCCAGGCCCTGCAGCATCTGCGCGAGTTGCTGGGCGCTCAATGTGTCTTGGGGCAGCAGCCAGCCGCCACCGGCATCCACCAAAAACCGGGCGTTGCTGGTTTGGTGGTCGTCCACCGCGTGGGGGAAAGGCACGAACATGGCGGCAGCGCCTACGGCGGCGATTTCAGTCACGGTGGAGGCACCAGCACGGCAAATCACCACATCGGCATCTGCAAATGCTTGGGCGGTGTCCTCTATAAAGGGGGTGAGCTCGGCGTCTATACCGGCAGCCAAATAACTGGCGCGCAGCGCGTCAATGTGGCGGGCGCCGCTTTGGTGCAGCACCTGCGGGCGCTCGGCCGCTGGCATCAAGGCCAGGGCTTGGGGCACCAGCGTGTTGAGCGCTTGCGCGCCCAAGCTGCCGCCGACCACCAACACTTTGAGCGGGCCGCTGCGGGCCGCAAAACGCTGGGCAGGTGCAGGCTGCGACACAAAGGCCGGGCGCAGCGGGTTACCCACCCACTCGGCTTTGGGGAGCACTTTGGGAAAGGCCGTGAAGACGCGGTCGGCGAGGGCCGCCAGCACCCGGTTGGCCAGACCCGCCACCGAGTTTTGCTCGTGCAGCACCAGGGGCTTGCCCAGCAACACGCCCATCATGCCACCCGGAAAGCTGATGTAGCCACCCAGGCCCAGCACCACGTTGGGCTGCACGCGGCGCACCACCTGCAGACTTTGCCAAAACGCTTGCAAGAGGCGCAGTGGCAGCAAGGCCAGTGTGACCGGGCCTTTGCCGCGCAAGCCACCAAAGGCAATGGCGTCAAAGGCAATGCCGCGCGCGGGCACCAACTGGCTCTCCATGCTGGGCTGGCCGGGCCGGCCCTGTCCCCCCAGCCAATGCACACGCCAGCCGCGCTCTTGCAAGGCTTGGGCCACGGCCAGACCAGGAAAAATATGGCCGCCGGTGCCGCCGGCCATGATCAAGGCGCAACGGATGTGAGCCCCCACGCTCGGCACTGCGTGTCCTTCGCTGCCCCCCGAGGGGGCGCGAGCTTGCTTGGGGCGGCCCGGCGCTGCGCTCGTGTGAACAGTCATACACGCCCCCCGGTTTGAATGATGCGGTTTTCATGGTCTATGCGCAGCACCACGGCCAGCGCCACCAAATTCATCATGATGGCCGAGCCGCCGTAACTCATGAGCGGCAGGGTCAGGCCCTTGGTGGGCAGCGCGCCCAGGTTCACGCCCATGTTGATGAAGGCTTGAAAGCCTATCCAAATGCCCACCCCTTGGGCCACCAGGCCAGAAAACAAGCAGTTCATGGCCACGGCCTGGCGGCCAATGTGCATGATGCGGCGGGTCATCCAGAGGAACAGCGCAATCACCAGCAGCACACCGATCAAGCCAAATTCTTCGCCAATCACAGCCAACAAAAAGTCGGTGTGGGCCTCGGGCAGCCAGTGCAATTTTTCAATGCTGCCGCCCAAGCCAACGCCTGAGAACTCACCCCGCCCGAAGGCGATGAGCGAATGCGACAACTGGTAGCCTTTGCCGATGGCATGCTCCTCGGACCAGGGGTCCAGATAGGCAAAGATGCGTTCACGCCGCCAGGGGCTGGCTGCCACCATGGCCGAAAATGCGCCCATCACGATGGTGGCAATGAAAAAGAACATGCGGGCATTGACGCCACCCAAAAACAAGATGCCCATGGCGATGACGGCAATCACCATGAAGGCACCCATGTCGGGCTCGGCCAGCAGCAGCATGCCCACCACGCCCACGGCCACCCCCATGGGCAGCACCGCGCGAAAAAAGCGCTCTTTGACCTCCATCTTGCGCACCATGTAGTCGGCCGCATACAAGAGGGTGGCGAATTTGGCGAGCTCAGATGGCTGAAAGTTAAACGCACCCAGCGAGATCCAGCGGCGCGCCCCATTCACGCCCTTGCCAATAAAGGGCAGGAGCACCAGCACCAACAGCGCCAGCGAGGCGATGAACAGCCAAGGTGCCAGCCTTTCCCAGGTGGACATGGGCACCTGAAAGGCCAAAGCCGCCACCACCAGCGCCACGCCCAGCGAGAACACATGCCGCACCAAAAAATGCGTGTGGGCATAGCGCGAAAACTTGGGGTTGTCGGGCATGGCCACAGAGGCCGAATACACCATCACCAAGCCCCACAGCAGCAAGGTGGCGGCCACCCAGACCAGCGCCTGGTCAAAGCCGAGCAAACGCACGGGGTTAGTTGCGTTCATGACCCGGCCCGGCCGGCCGATGCGCACGGGCAAAGGCTCTCTGCCCGGGGCGGCCAACTTGCCAAACAGCCCACCCAAGCGCATGAACCAGGTGCTTGGAGTCACAGCATCACCCCCTGGTCTTGCGCCAAGTCGCTCACGGCCTCGCAAAACACTTGGGCGCGGTGGCCGTAGTTGTCAAACATGTCAAAGCTGGCGCAAGCAGGCGAGAGCAGCACGGCGTCACCGGCCTGGGCCATTTCAAAGGCCAGTCGAGTGGCCTCGACCATGGTGCTGGCGTCTAGCACGGGCACGCCACAGAGGGCCACCGCTTGGCGAATCAGCGGCGCGTCTTGGCCGATCAGCACCGCGCCCCGGCCAAAGCGCGCCAAGGGCGCGGCCAAGGGGCTGAAATCTTGGCCCTTGCCTTGGCCGCCCAAGATCACCACCACCCGGCGCTCGGCGCCCAGGCCGGCCAGGGCGGCCACGGTGGCGCCCACGTTGGTGCCCTTGCTGTCGTCAAAAAATTCAATGTCTTCCAAAATCAGCACGGGCTCCACACGGTGGGGCTCGCCTCGGTACTCGCGCAGGCCGTGCAACATGGGTGCCAGGGCACAACCGGCGGCAGTGGCCAAGGCCAGCGCGGCCAGCACGTTGCTGGCGTTGTGGCGCCCGCGTATGCGCAGCGCGTCCACCGGCATCAGGCGCTGGATGTAAAGCTCGAGCTCTTCGCCCTTTTTGCGCTTGATGGTTTCGTCCGCCTCGTTGGCGCGCACCAACCAGGTCATGCCGTTGACGGTTTCCAGGCCCCAGTCGCCCGGCCGCGTGGGCTGCTCCAGGCCAAATGTCTGGTGGGCCCGCACATAAGGCGCGCGCGGCTTGCCCTTGACGGGCACGGGCTCAGGCAACTGGGCCATCACGCGCGGGTCGTCGCGGTTGAGCACCATCACCGCACGCTCACCATAAATGCGGCCCTTGGCAGCGGCATAGGCGTTCATGTCGCCGTGCCAGTCCAAGTGGTCTTGGCTGAGGTTGAGCACGGTGGCCGCCGTGGGCTCAAAGTCGCTGACCTCGTCGAGTTGGAAGCTAGACAGCTCCAGCACCCACACCTCAGGCAGCTCCTTGTGGTCCAAGGCTGCAGACAAAGTGTCCAGCAGCGTGGGGCCAATGTTGCCCGCCACAGCCACCCGCTTGCCAGCGCGCTGCACCAGCTGGCCTGTGAGCGAGGTCACGGTGGTTTTGCCGTTGGTGCCAGTCACCGCCAAGACCTTGGGCCGGTAGCCTGACTCGGGCGGCGGGGGCGGCGCAATCAGCGTGAGCGGGGCATCGTCCTCGTCTGCGGGCTCGGTCTCATCGGTCTGGACTTGAGCCAGCTCATCAAGGGCCCCATCTTGCGGGTCCGCTGGCAGCGCTGCTTGTGTCTCATGCTCGCTCACCGCTTGAGCCGCCTGTGGCTGGGCATCAGTGACTGGCTCGGACTCTGGCTCAGCATGGGCCAGCTCGTGCAAAGCCTGGGCAAACAGCGTGAGCTCATTGCCGCACACCACCCCTTGGGCGCGTGCAGCTTGCATCAGTGGCGCCACCTCGGCGGGTGACAAACCAGGGCTTTTGTAGACGGCCTGCTGGCCTTGCAGCAGCTCGGCCGCCAAGGGGCCGGCCACAAAGCGCACACCGGGCAACTCTTGGCGCAAAGCGGCCAGCTGCGGCGGCGCTTCTCGGGTGTCGGCCACGCTCACCTGGGCACCGCAGCGCACGCACCAACGCGCCAGCGCCAGACCCGACAGGCCCAGCCCCAGCACCAGCACGTGTTGACCTTGCAGCTGTTTCATCTGAGTTTCAAGGTGGACAGGCCCAAGAGGCACAGCAGCATGGTGATGATCCAAAAGCGCACGACCACCTGCGTTTCTTTCCAGCCGCTCTTTTCAAAGTGGTGGTGCAAGGGCGCCATCTTGAAGATGCGGCGGCCCTCGCCGTATTTCTTTTTGGTGTACTTGAAGTACATCACCTGGCCCATGACCGACAGCGCCTCCACCACAAAGATGCCGCCCATGATGGCCAGCACAATCTCTTGGCGCACGATCACGGCAATGGTGCCTAATGCGCCGCCCAAGGCCAGCGCCCCCACGTCGCCCATGAACACCTGGGCCGGGTGGGTGTTGAACCACAAGAACGCCAGGCCCGCGCCGGCCATGGCTGCGCAAAAAATCAGCAACTCGCCCGCACCGGGGATGTAGGGCAAAAAGAGGTACTTTGAAAACACCGAGCTGCCGGTGACATACGCAAACACGCCCAGGGCCGAGCCCACCATCACCACCGGCATGATGGCCAGGCCGTCCAGGCCGTCAGTCAGGTTGACCGCGTTGCTCGCGCCCACAATCACCAAATAGGTCAGGATCACAAAGCCCAACACACCCAGTGGGTAGCTGACCTCTTTGAAGAAGGGCAGCATCAGGCCGGCCTTGGGCGGCAAGTTCACGTCAAAGCCCGAGCCCACCCAGTTCAAGAACAGCTCCATCACCCGGGCGTTGGAGCTCTCGGAGATGCTGAACACCAGGTAGAGCGCGGCCAGCAGGCCGACCAGGGATTGCCACAGGTATTTTTCACGCGAGGGCATGCCCTCAGGGTCCTTGCGCACCACCTTGCGCCAGTCGTCAGCCCAGCCAATGGCGCCAAAGCCCAGGGTCACGATCAGCACAATCCAAACAAAGCGGTTTGACAGGTCAAACCACAGCAGTGTCGAGATGGCGATGGCCAGCAAAATCAACACCCCACCCATGGTGGGTGTGCCGCTTTTGACCAGGTGGGTTTCCATGCCGTAGCCGCGCACGGGCTGGCCAATTTTGAGCGCCGTCAAGCGCCGAATCACCCAGGGGCCAGCGGCCAGGCCAATGAGCAGCGCCGTCATGGCGGCCATCACGGCGCGAAAGGTCAGGTACTGAAAGACCCTGAAAAACCCGAACTCGGGCGACAGGCCTTGCAGCCACTGGGCCAAGCTCAAGAGCATGAGGCCTCCATGTTGTGGTGTGCGCTCAGCGCGGTGATGGCCTGCACCACCCGCTCCATGCGCATGAATCGGGACCCCTTGACCAGCACGCTGGCGGGGCCAGGCAGTTGCTGCAGCACGGCGGCCAGCAAGGCCTCTACATTGGCAAAGTGCTGCGCACGCGCAAAGGCGGGCAGCGCGTGGCGCATCAGCTCGCCGCTGCACAGCAGCTGATCAATGCCACGCGCCTGGGCGTAAGCCCCGGCCTCGGCATGAAAGGCCGGACCTTGCTCGCCCACCTCGCCCATGTCACCCAACACCAGCAGGCGCGGGCCTGGCAATTCGGCCAACACGTCAATGGCCGCGCGCACAGAGTCTGGGTTGGCGTTGTAGCTGTCGTCAATCAGCGTGAGCGTGCGCTCGGGGGTGGCAGCCAGGCGCACAGTGAGCGCGCGTGAGCGGCCCTTGACGGGCTCAAATTGGGCCAAGCCCTGCGCAATGGCGGCCAAGGGAATCTGAGCGGCCAGCGCGCAAGCGGCGGCGGCCAAGGCGTTTTTGACGTTGTGGCGACCGGCCACCTCCAGCGCAAAGTTCAAATCGCCCGCAGGCGTGCGGGCCCGCACCTGCCAGCCCGAACCCTGCCAAGTGGCTTGGGCGGTGAGGTCGGCCTCGGTATCCAAGGCAAAGGTGAGCACGCGGCGTGCGCCAGCGAGCTCGCGCCACAGCGGGGTGTGCTCATCGTCCGCCGGGAACACGGCCACGCCATGCTCAGGCAGGACCGAGATGACGCTGCCGTTCTCGCGGGCCACGGCCTGCACCGTGGCCATGAATTCCAGGTGTTCGCGCTGGGCGTTGTTGACCAGGGCCACCGTGGGTTGGGCCATGTGGGCCAGGCCTGCAATCTCGCCCGGGTGGTTCATGCCCAGCTCGACCACGGCCAAGCGGTGGTGCTCGCGCAGGCGCAGCAAGGTCAGCGGCACGCCAATGTCGTTGTTGAAGTTGCCCTGGGTGGCCAAGGCAGCTTCCCCCGCGTGGGCACGCAAGATGGACGCCACCATTTGCGTGACGGTCGTTTTGCCGTTGCTGCCGGTCACGGCAATCAGGGCCAAGTTCATGCGGGCGCGCCAGCCGCGTGCCCATTGACCCAGCGCCAGCCGGGTGTCGGCCACCTCCACCCCGGGCAAACCTGCGGCGGCCAGCCCGCGCTCGGCCAAGGCAGCAGAGGCCCCCGCAGCTTGGGCTTGGGCCAAAAAGTCGTGGGCATCAAATCGCTCGCCACGCAAGGCCACAAACACATCGCCGGGCTGCAAGCTGCGGGTGTCGGTGTTCACGCGGTGCAGCCGCACCCGCTCATCACCGACCAAGCGCGAGCCCGGCAAGAGTTGGTGCAGCTGGGCCACGTTCATCATGCGGCCACCCCTTGTGGGCTGCGCAGCTGCAAACCGGCCAGGGCGTGCTCGCGGTCTGAAAAAGGCAGGCGCTTGCCCTGCAACTCTTGAAAGGCCTCATGGCCTTTGCCCGCCAGCAGCACCACGTCGGCTGGGTCGGCTTGCCGCAATGCCTGGGAAATGGCTTGAGCGCGATCAGCCACCAACTGGGCCTGGGCTGGGCGCTGCAGGCCAGCGGCCATGGCCTTGAGAATGTGCACTGGGTCTTCGCTGCGCGGGTTGTCGCTGGTCAGCACCAGCCGGTCGGCGCCTTGCTCAGCAGCGGCCGCCATGAGCGGGCGCTTGGATGCGTCGCGGTCGCCACCACAGCCCACCACACACCACAGCTGCCCGCCTCGGCTTTGGGCCACGGGTCGCAGGGCCGCCAGCACCTTGTCCAGGGCGTCGGGCGTGTGGGCGTAGTCCACCACCACCAAGGGCTGGCCTTGGTCGCCCAAGCTGTCCATGCGGCCAGGCACCGGGCTGAGTTGGCCGCACACGCGGGCTGCGTCGGCCAGCGGCACGCCGCGTGTGCGCAGGGCTGCGATGACGCCCAGCACATTGGCCACGTTGTAGTGCCCTACCACGGGGGCGTGAACGGTGTGTACCGCACCGCCGGCTTCGAGCACCTCAAAGTCCAGCCCATGGGGGCCATGGCGGATGTCTTTGGCCTGCAAGCGGGCGCGGCCCGTGCACGAGGTGGTCCAGCAGTCCAGGCCGCTGCGGCCAGCCAGCGCATCGGCCAGGCGCGCGCCTTGGGCATCGTCAATGTGGATGACCGCCGCTTGCAGCTGCGGCCAGTCAAACAAGCGGGCTTTGGCCTGCCAATAAGCGGCCATGTCGCCGTGGTAGTCCAGGTGGTCTTGGGTGAAGTTGGTGAAGATGGCGCAGCGAATGCGCGTGCCATCGAGGCGCCGCTCTTGCAGGCCAATGGACGAGGCCTCCATGGCGCAGGCCACAAAGCCAAGGTCGGCCAAGCGGTGGAGTTCGCTTTGCAGCAGCACCGGGTCGGGCGTGGTCAAGCCATTGGCCTCCATGGCGCCAGGCTCGCCAATGCCCAAGGTGCCCACCAGTGCGCAGCGCTGGCCCAACAGGCCCAAGGCCTGCGCCAGCCACCAGGCGGTGCTGGTTTTGCCGTTGGTGCCGGTCACGGCCAGCACGTCCAGGCGGGTGCTTGGTTCGCCAAAAAAGGCCGAAGCCAGGGGTGCAGCGGCCGCGCGCAAACCTTCATACAGGCCCAGGCGCGGATCATGGAGGTCCAGGCCGAGTTGCTCGGCGCCTTCGCGCTCCATCAGGCAGGCTGCAGCGCCTGCCTGCAAAACGGCGGGCACAAAGCGACGGGCGTCGGTGGCGGCACCCGGCCAAGCCAAAAAGCCGTCACCGGCCTGCACCTGGCGACTGTCGGCGCGCAGGGTGCCCAAAATGCGCAAACGCAGCCAGTCGGCTGCTTGCGTGGGAGTGATGAGGACGGCGTTCAAAACGACTCCGCCACAGGGTTGGTCACGATCTGCGGCTTGACCGCCATGTCTGGCGGCACCCCCATCATGCGCAAGGTTTGTTGCACGGTTTCGGCAAACACCGGGGCGGCCACATCACCGCCGTAGTAGCGGCCATTGCTGGGCTCGTCGATCATCACGCCCACCACGATGCGTGGGTTTTCAATGGGCGCCAGGCCCACAAAAAAGCCTCGGTATTTTTTGGCCGAGTAACCCTTGCCCTCTTGCTTGTGCGTGGTGCCGGTCTTGCCGCCCACGGAGTAGCCAATGGTCTGGGCTTTTTGGGCCGTGCCGCCGGGCTGTGTGACCAGTTGCAGCATTTGGCGCATGGCAGTGGCGTTTTTGTCTTGGAACACCCGCACGCCTGCCACGGGCTCGGTGGTTTTGAGCAGGCTCACAGGCACCAAATCGCCATCGCGGGCAAACACGGTGTAGGCGTGGGTGAGCTGGAACAGCGAGGAGGACAAGCCGTAGCCATAGCTCATGGTGGCCTGCTCAATGGGCCGCCAAGTCTTGTGCGGCCGCAGCCGCCCGCTCACCGCCCCTGGAAAGGGAATGTTGGGCTTTTGACCAAAGCCGGCCTGCGCCAAGCCCTCCCACATTTCTTTGGGCTGCAGCTGCATGGCCAGCTTGACCGTGCCCACGTTGCTGGACTTTTGGATCACTTGCGCCACGCTGAGCAGGCCCTGGGGGTGGGCGTCGCTGATGGTGGCGCCGCCAATGGTCAAACGGCCAGGGGCTGTTTGGATCATGCTGTCACTGCGGACCAAGCCTTTGTCCATGGCCATGGTCACGGCAAAGGGCTTCATGGTCGAGCCCGGCTCAAAGGTGTCGGTGAGCGCGCGATTGCGCAGCTGCGCTCCGCTCAGGTTCACCCGTTTGTCTGGCGTGTAGCTGGGGTAGTTGGCCAGGGCCAGCACCTCGCCGCTTTGCGCGTCGAGCACCACCACGCTGCCCGCTGCGGCTTTGTGCTCAATGACGGCGTCGCGCAGTTTTTGGTAGGCAAAAAACTGCACTTTGGAGTCAATGGACAGCTGCAGGTCTTGGCCGTCGACCGGAGGCACCTGCTCACGCACGTCTTCGACCACACGGCCCAATCGGTCTTTGATGACGCGGCGCGATCCGGCCCGGCCTGACAACTGCTTTTCAAAGGTCAGCTCCACGCCTTCTTGACCCAGGTTTTCCACGTTGGCAAAACCCACCACATGAGCGGCGGCCTCACCATCGGGGTACTGGCGCTTGTAGCCTTTGCGCTCGTAAATGCCTTTGAGGCCCAGCTCGGCAATTTGGCGGGCCACCGGCTCGCTGACCTGGCGCTTGAGCCAGACAAAGGTTTTATCTTCATCGGCCAGTTTTTTCTGCAGCTCAGGCAGCGGCACTTCCATCAGGCGGGCCAGCTGTGCCAGTTGGGCTGGGGTGGCGTTGACGTCCTCAGGAATCGCCCAAATGCTGGGCGCCGGCACGTTGTAGGCCAGTACCAAGCCATGGCGGTCCATGATGCGGCCGCGGCTGGCGGGCAGCTCCAAGGTGCGGGCAAAGCGCACCTCGCCCTGTCGCTGGTAGAACTCGTTGCCCAGCACCTGCACATAGGCGGCGCGGCCAGCCAGTACCGCAAAGCCCAGGGCAATGGCCGCCACAATGAACTTGCTGCGCCACACCGGGGTGGGGCTGGCGAGCAGGGGGCTGGCGCCGTAGCGCACGCTGCGGCTCATGGCTTGGCGCCCTCTTTGACCGTGACGTAATGCGTGATGGCCGGCGTCACCGTGCGCATTTGCAGCGTCTCTTTGGCGATTTTTTCCACCCGCAGCGGCGTGGCCTGGGCCCGCTTTTCAGCCTGCAGGCTTTCATGGGCGATCTCAAGCTTGCGGGCCTGGGCACCGGCTTTTTCAAGCTCCACGTACAGGCGCCGCGACTCGTACTGCACATGCACCAAATAAATGGCACTGCCCAGCACGGCCAAGGTGAGCACAAGGTTCAGGCGAATCATGCGTGCTCCGTGCGCTGAGCCACACGCATGACAGCGCTGCGGGCGCGGGGGTTGACCTCAATTTCTGTGGCCGAAGGCTTGCTGCGGCCCAGGGCCTGCAGCCTCATGGGCTGGGCGGGCGCAAAAGGCGCGCGACGGTCATAGACCTCGCGCGACTGGGCGGCGATGAACTGCTTGACGATGCGGTCTTCCAAGGAATGAAAGCTGATCACGGCCAATCGGGCTTTGGGCTGTAACACATGAAGCGAGGCCTCTAGCGCCTGTTGCAACTCTTCAAGCTCGGCATTGATGAAAATCCGAAAAGCTTGAAAGGTGCGCGTTGCAGGGTCCTTGCCCGGCTCGCGGGTTTTGACCGCGCCAGCCACGACCTGGGCCAGCTCGGCGGTGCTTCCAAGAGGGCCCCGCTCTTGGCGCCTGCGATCAATCGCCTTTGCAATCGGCCCAGCAAACCGCTCTTCGCCGTAGTCACGGATGACCTCCGTCATGTGTTCGACCGATGCGTCGGCCAGCCACTGCGCCACGCTCAGGCCGCGCGTGGTGTCCATGCGCATGTCCAGCGGGCCGTCGTGTCGAAAGGAAAATCCCCTTGAGGCGTCGTCGATCTGTGGCGAGCTCACGCCCAAATCCATCAACAGGCCCAGGGCCGACGCCGCAGGCAACTCGCCGAGCTGGGCAAAGCCCTGGTGGCGAATGGTCAAGCGTGCATCGCTGGCAGCCAAGCGCTCGGCCTCGGCCACTGCTTCGGGGTCCTTGTCGAAGACCGTGAGCCGCCCTTGGGGCGAGAGTAGCGAGAGGATCTGGCGCGAATGCCCACCGCGGCCAAAGGTGGCGTCGATGTAGTGACCGTCCGGCTGCACAGAAAGAGCGTCGACGGCATCTTTCAACAAGACGGTGTGGTGAATCCATGGGCTGTGCACCGCCGTCTTTCTTAAAAAGAAAAATCTTTGAAGACGTCGGGCATCTCGCCCTTCATCTGCTCGGCCTCTTGTGCGGCATAGGTGGCCGCGTCCCAAAGCTCAAAGTAGCCGCCCATGCCCAAAAGCACGGTGTCGCGGCTGATGCCAGCGGCCGTGCGCAGCTCGGGCGAGACCAGCACACGGCCGCTGGCGTCCATTTCCACATCCATGGCGTTGCCCAGGAAGATTCGCTTCCACCACTGCGCTTGCATGGGCAGGGCTGCGATGCGGTCACGGAATTTTTCCCACTCGCTGCGTGGAAACACCATGAGGCAGCCGTGGGGGTGTTTGGTGATGGTGAGTTGGCCCGCCGCCGTGGCCGTCAGGACGTCACGGTGCCGAGTCGGCACAGCCAGCCTACCCTTGGCATCGAGAACGACAGATGACGCGCCTTGAAACACTTGTGAACCAACCCTTGACAACACTTTTCACCACAAAAATGCACTTTTCACCACTTTATCAGGAAAGTTGACGGAATCAAGAGCGTTGGAACAAAAATTTTCCAATGAAATCAATGACTTAGAGCGCTTTCTAAACAAGCTTTGTGTTTAAAAAGCTATGAAAATTAAGCACTTAGCGAAAGCATTGAATGTGCTTTATGAAGGCTTGATCTGACCCGCACGGCAGCGCGGGATGCGGTCACGCCAAAAAGCTTAAATGAGCGCGCAAAAGCCATAGCGCGCTTGATGGATTGGACTCACGGCTGTGCAGGACGGCAAAAAACGACTGTGGCCCTTGACGGGCCACATTAAACCTAAACCCGGCAGTTGGCCGCTTGCTTCCGCTTCAAACA
>CAMCUN010000012.1 GCA_945878995.1 Polaromonas sp. YR568
AGACTGACCCGCACGCCGCAGCGCTTAAAGCGCCGGGTTCCTTCATGGAGCTCGACCTCCAGCTTGATTTTGGAGGCGTGCAGCTGCGCCTGGGTCTGGCGGTCTGTGACCACGCCGGTGGTGTAGGGCACATCGTCGCCCCGGCCAGAAAAAAGCAAAGAGCCGCTCATGGTGTCGGTGGAGAAAAACAAAAAGGACATGACATGGCCTTTTTCGGCCAGCGTGACCTTGGGGCCGGTGACCGGCTCGGGCACGCCCATGCCCCGGCGCACGCCCCAGGAGTGGTCGCGGCAGGCCCACCAGCGGTCAATCTCTATGCGCTGGCCCTGGACCTCCAGCCAACCCGTGGCCTGGCCAATTTGGTCAAAGCGCCTGTAGTCTTCCACGGTGCGGCCCTGCAGCCGGGTGTAGTGGGGGTGTTCCTCGTGCGCGGGCTCCACGCACTCCCAGTGAATCTCACCGTGCACGGCATGGTCTCCCGGGGCAATGTGCAGGTCAAAGGCCTTGAGGGGCTCTGTCACGCGCACGCTCAAGGGGCCGCACACGGTGTTGGCGTCGCGGTGCAAGGAGCGCGAGACGCGCAGGTTGTACTGGCGCCCGTCCACGATCACCACGGCGCCGCCGTCCATCACGTTCATGTTGCGGTAGGCGCCCATGGTGAACTGAATGGCCACCCGGCCATCGGGCGAGTAAATGGCAAACCAAAACCGGTCGAACCAGCGCGGATCGCTGGTCCAGACGTGGTCAAAGGTGGTGGGCAGTTGGTGCCAGAGCGTGTCGTCAAGGGGGGTCAGCATGGCTTAATTTTTAACTTGGGAAGATGGACTGGAAGGACTGGCAGGGCTGGGCGCGGTGGCCACGTAGCGCATGGGCATGCGGGAAGCGCGCGCGCTCATGTGCGCCACCACGGCGCGGTGCTGCTCGGGCGTGAGCTGCGCGCTGCACACGGCCTCGGCCATGAGCTCGCGCAGCAGGTGGTTGTGCGCGTCCAGCGCAGCCATATCGGCCACATCGGGCTCGGGCGTGGCGAGCGCAAGCGCCACTCGCTCGGCGAGTTCGGCGCTGACCGAGCGGTTCAGCTGCGCCAGCAACTGGCCGGTGGTCTGGTTGTCCTGGCGCAAAAAGGGCGCCACGCCGGGCAAGGCGTCGGTGAGCATGCGCAGGTTGGCCACCACACCGTCCAG
This sequence comes from Polaromonas sp. YR568, assembly GCA_945878995.1. Taxonomy (GTDB): domain Bacteria; phylum Pseudomonadota; class Gammaproteobacteria; order Burkholderiales; family Burkholderiaceae_C; genus Polaromonas. The sequence goes on from CAMCUN010000012.1 coordinate 1,185, forward strand.
CAGGGTGCGGGCCAGCGGGTCGTTCACACAAGGGGCCACCACGTCTTCAAGAATGCGGCAAGTGCCCTGGAGTTGCTCTTCCACGCTGGGCCTCATGAGGCAGCCTCCATCATTTGGAACATGGGGCGGTACAACCAGGTAGGCGTTTGGAACACGCGGTGGTAGCGGCCCGCCACAAACTCGGCCACCGCCGTGAGCTGGATGATGGACAGCTTCCAGCATGAAAACACGTTCCACCACAGCAGGTCGGCTTCTGCCACCTGCCGGCCTGTGCGCTCGCGGTAGGCTTGCACAATCTCGCGCCGCTCCCAGTGGCCAGGGATTTGGTGCTCGCGCTTGCGCACCGGGTTGGTGACCCAGCCCAGGTCTTCCAGCGGGTCGCCCAGTTGCGCGGTTTCCCAGTCGAGTTTGGCGGTGATGCGGCCCTGGTCGATCAGCGCATTGCCCGGCTTGAAGTCGCCGTGCACCAAGACCAAGGCCTCGGCCTGGGGCGCACGGCGGCGCAGCCAGCTCAGCACGTAGTCCAGCTCGGGGTGGGGCTCGAGTTGAGCCTTGCGGTACTCGCCCTCCCAGTGCGCCAGGTCGCGCAAAGAAGGCGCGCCTTCGGGCACGCCCAAGCGCTCACCCAGGCCCAGGGCGCGCCAGTCCACCGCGTGGATGGTGGCCATCAAGGCCAAAAAGTCCTGCGCCAAGGACAAGCGCGCGTCCAGCGGGCCGGGGCCATTGAGGGCCATGTAGTCGCACACGCCTGGCATGCGCTCCATGACCACCGAGGGCGCGCCCAGGCGCTGGCCTTGTTCGTCCATCCAGAAAATTTTCGGGGCAGGCACGGCCGTGAGTTCCAGCGCCTTGAGCACCGCGCACTCGCGTGCGCGGTCGGTGTGCAGCAAGGTGCCTGCCGCGTCGCGCATGAGCATGAGGCGGTGGTGGTGCGCGCCTTGCGCGTCGGTCCAGGTGGCGTCAAACGACCAGTTCTCGCGCGACAAACCACCGGCGCTTCTGAGCAGCCCGTCCAAGGCGATGCCCTGCGCCGAAGGGTGGGCGTCCAAGATGAGCTGGCGCAAACCGGCCAGCACCTGAACCGCAGGGTCCACGGCGTCCATGGCGGCACTGCCTGCGGCGCGGGCAGGGGCGGGGTCAGAGGAGCTGCGGTCGGACATGGGGGTGGGCTGTTGGCCGTGGAGGGTGCAGCTGCGAAATGAATATTACACCAATTCGAATTGCATTTCGTATTTATGAATTATTTGGGGTGGTTTCAAATGAAAAAACCAGCTCCGGCAAGTTGCCAGCAAGCTCAAATCGCCCGCGCACTGGCAGCCCTATGGCCAGCGGGCCGCCGCGCCAGCGGCCCAAGGCGCGCACGCCCTCTTGCAGGTCCACCGTGACCAGCACATAGGGCACATCGGCAGCAAAGCCCGGGTGGAACACATGGTGGCACACCGTCCAGCTGTGAATGTGGCCCAGCCCGCTGGCCGGAGTCCAGTGCGCCTCTGAGCTGTGGCACTGGGCACACAACAAGCGCGGGTAATGGCGAATGGTGGCGCAGGCGCTGCATTGCTGCAGCACCAACTGGCCGCGCTGGGCCGCGTCCCAGTAGGGCTGGGTCAGCGCGCTGGGCACGGGCACAGGTTTGGCCGGCATGGGGCTTGGCAGGTCGGTGGAGGTATGGACCATGTCAGCCCCTTCGCAAAATGGCCACGGCGCCGTCGCCCATGTCGCCGTAACCGGTCACCAGGCCGAGCTCGGCGCCCGGCACCTGGGCCAGCCCGGCCTGGCCACGCAGCTGCCGGGTCAGCTCCACCACATGGTTCAAGCCCCACACATGGGCTTGCGAGAGCAGGCCACCGTGGGTGTTGGTGGGCAGCGCGCCGCCCGGGCGCAGGCGGCCGTCGGCAATAAAGGGGCCGCCCTCGCCTTTGGCGCAAAAACCCAAGTCTTCAAGCTGGCGGATGACAGCGTAGGTGAAGCAGTCGTAAATTTCGAGCAGGTCCATGTCTTGGGGCGTGACGCCGGCCATCTGAAAGGCTCGCGGCGCGCACTTGGCCAGGCCCAGGCTGGTCATGTCGGGGCGCTGGGTGATGGCGCCGGGTGAGTCGGGGTGGCCCTCGGCCACGCCCGAGATGTAGACCCGACGCTGGCGCAAATCGGCCGCCTGGTCGGCAGCCGAGACCACGATGGCCGCGCCACCGTCGCTCTCTAAACTGCAGTCCAGCAGACGGAAAGGGTCGGCGATCATGCGCGAGCGGTGGTGGTCCTCCAGCGTGATGGGCTTTTTCATGAGGGCGTTGCTGTTGCGCAGCGCGTGCTCGCGGCAGGCAATGGCCACCTCTGCAAAGTGCGCCTCGGTGGTGCCGTAGAGCTCCATGTGCCGGCGCGCCATGGGGGCGTAAAGCTGGGCCGGTGCAATGGCCCCAAAGGGATATTCAAACTCGGTGACAAAGTGAAAGGCCGGCATGGTGTGGATGCGGGCACCCGCGCGGGTCAGCGCGGCGGCCGTGACGTTGCGCCCAAAGGTGATCAGCACATGGCTGCACACCCCCGCGGCCACGGCGGCGGCGGCGCTTTGTAAAGCCATCACCGGACTGGCACCGCCGTGGGGCACCAGGGTGGAGAACTTCAGGTCCGGAATGCCAAAGTTGTCAATGAAGTCATCGGCCGTGCCGCTGACGATGCCTATCGGAATCACGCCGTCGATTTGCGCCGGCTTGAGCCCGGCATCGGCAATGGCCGCGAGCGAGGCTTGCAGCTGCAGCTCAAAAGCGCTGCTGGTGGAGCCGCGCATGTAGACCGTCTCGCCTATGCCGGTGACACAGGCTTTGTCCTTGAGGGTCATGGTGTGCTTTGCAAGTAAGTAGATGGCCGCTCAGCTGGGCTTGCGCGCCACTTTGGGCAGGATGGCGTTGGCCACGATTTGCTTCATTACCTCGGCCGTGCCGCCACCTATGCGGCACATGCGGGCATCGGCAAAGGCGCGGGCAATCGGGTACTCCCACATGTAGCCCCAACCGCCAAAAAACTGCAGGCATTGGTCCATGACCTTGAACTGCAAATCGGTGGTGACGAGCTTGCAGGCGGCGGCATCGACCGCATCGAGCAAGCCCTGCACATGCAAGGCCATGCAGCGGTCCACAAAAGTCCGTTGGGCCAGCACCTGGGCGTGCAAGTCGGCCAGCGTGAAGCGGGTGTTTTGAAAATCCGACAGGTTTTGGCCGAACATTTTGCGGTCGGCCACGTAGCTCCGAGTCCACTCCAGCGCCGCTTCGCTGGCGCTGACAGCGCGTATGGCCTGAATCAAGCGCTCTTGGGCCAGTTGGGTCATCAGCACTGCAAAACCGCCGCCTTCGGTGCCCAGAAGGTTGGACGCGGGCACGCGCAAGTCGGTGAAAAAAAGCTCGGCCGTGTCTTGCGCCTTGCAGCCAATTTTTTCAAGGTGGCGGCCACGGGTAAAGCCCGGGCGGTCGGTCTCGACCAGCAGCAAGCTCACACCGCGTGCCTTTTCTTGCGGGTCGGTTTTGCAGGCCAAGAGCAGCAGGTCGGCGCTGTGGCCATTGGTGATGAACACCTTTTGCCCGTTGACCACGTAGTCGTCACCATCGCGAATGGCCTGGGTGCGAATGGACTGCACATCGCTGCCGCCCGAAGGCTCGGACATGCCCAGGGCCACCACCACCTCGCCGGTGGCCATGCGGGGCAGCCACTTGCGTTTTTGCGCTTCGGTTCCGAAGTCCACCAAGTAAGGCGCGACGATGTCGGAATGCAGGTAAAAAGTGGGCCCGGTGGCGCCGGCGCGCGCCATTTCTTCAATCAAGATGGCGCTGTGCAAAAAATCACCGCCCATGCCGCCATAGGCCTCGGGGGCGTTGCACAACAAGAGCCCCAGCTCGCCCGCTTTGCGCCAGAGCGAGCGCGGCACCTGCCCGTCGCGCTCCCACTGGGCGTGGTGGGGGGTGACTTCGGCCTCTATAAAGCGGCGAACGGTGTCGCGAAAACCTTCATGCTCGGCGCTAAACAAAGTGCGTGGAATCATGGGGGCGGCTGGGCTTGAATTACAAAATGGCCAGCGGTGTCATGGGGCTGGCGGTGGCGCCCACAATGGGCAGGGCGGCGGCCACGAATAAAAACTCGCGCCGGCCGGTGCGCACCAGCGGCTCGAGTTGCATGCCCTCCAGCAGGGGAATGCCAAAGTCACGAATCACGCACTGGTGCACGGGAAACACCGTCCCCTCGGCAAAGGGCAGCACCTCAATGGCGAAATTGTCGGCGCCAATGATGGCCACCTCTTGCTGGGCCAGCCACAGGCCGGCTTCATGGTCTATGCCGGGCTCGGCGTTGAAGTCGACCACGGCCCGGCCTTGTTGCGCGGCCAGCCAGCCGGTGTGGATCAGCACCACGTCACCGGGCTCGATGTGCAGGCCGTCCTGGGCGAGGCACGCTTGAATGTCTTGGCGCGAGACCACCTCGCCGTCGTGCAGGGTTCGCCCGCGCAGCGCCACCACATCGATCAGCAGCCCGCGCGTGACGGCAGGCGGCATTTTGTCGACGCCCAAGCGCGTGGCGCCTGTGGTGCTGCGCATCGTTTCTTCACGGTAGTTGTTGAACATGCGGCCGTCGCCGCACCAGGTGTGGCACAGCGCGTCAATGTGGGTGCCTATGTGCAGCGGCATGACCACCGTGTCTTCTGCAAACGAAAAGCCGCCTGGGCGCTTGGCGCCTGCGGCGTAGTCGCCGCCGTCGCGGCCCATGAAGTGCTGCAGGCCAGACCGGTGGGCGGGCACCGGGGTGCGTTTGGACAGCGGCTGCGCCAAGGCCACCACCTGGCCCGTGCGCACCAAGCTGGCCGCGCGCCGCACCTGCGCGGGGCCAATCAAGTTCAGGGCGCCGGCTTCGTCCTCTGGGCCCCAGCGGCCCCAGGCGTGGGGCAGTGTGTCGTTGCGGTCTTGCATGGGGGTTTTCCTATCGCTTGAATGTCAGGGCAGCAAAGTGTGCAACATCATTTTCTGCAACTTGCCGGTGGTGGTCAGCGGCAAGCGGTCCGTGGTGGTGAAGTGGTAGACCAAAGGTACTTTGTAAGCGGACAACTCGGTCTGGCAGTGGCGCTTGAGTTCCTCGGGCGTCAGTTGCACGCCGGCTTCAAGAATGACGATGGCGGCCAGGGCTTCGTCCAGCACCGGGTGAGGCACGCCGATGACGTAGGCGCTGCGCACGCCGGCGTAGCGCATCAGCGACTCTTCCACCTCCACCGGGGCAATGTTGATGCCGCCGCTTTTGACCATTTCTTTGAGCCTGCCCCGGTAGTAGAGGCGCCCTTGCGCATCCTGCCAGCCCAAGTCGCCGGAATGGAAAAACCCATGGTCATCAAAGGATTCGGCGGTTTTTTCAGGCTCGCGGTGGTAAGCCAAAAACAGGGGGCCTTTGATGCGGATCTCGCCCACCTCACCGGCTGGCAGCACTTGGCCGGTTTCGATGTGGCAGATGCGCACCGTGACGTCGGGCAGCGGCGCGCCCACCGACTGCAGCCGCACCTCCAGCGGCTCGCCTGCGTCAATCACGGCGCAGTTGCCATAGGTTTCGCTCAGGCCGTAGACATTGCAAATCTCGTGGGCGCCCAAGTCAATGGCCACTTGAATTTGCTCGGGCGTGCCTATGATGGCGCCGCTGCGCAAGCTGCTCAGGTCGCGGCCAGGGCGGTCCGGGTGCTCTTGCAGGGCTTGCACGATGTTGGGCGTGGCGTAGATGATGCTGCAGCGCTCGGCCTCGATCAGGCGCAGCCCCTCTTGCGCGTCAAAGTGCTCCTGCAACACCACGCAGCCCCCATGGGTGAGCAAATTGGGCAGGGCATTGACGCAGCCGTAACTCCAAAACAGCGACACCGCCAACCACAGGCGGTCTTCAGGGCCCACATGCTGGCGCTCACCAATGTGAAAGCCGTTGCGTATCCAGTGGCCGTGCTGCAGCAAGATGCCCTTGGGCGCTGCGGTGGACCCCGAGGTGTACAGCAGCATGGCCACGTCGTCGGGACTTGCCACCAGGCCAGCGGCCTCCAGCACGGCCGCGGCTGTGGCCTGGCCTTGGGCCAACATGGCGTCCCAACCCAGCTCTGCAGCGGCCGCATTGAGCGGCGGGGGCTGCTGCGCATCTGCACTGACCCACACCGTGCGCCGCAAATCGGGCAGCTCGCCGGCGGCCTGCATGGCTGACACCTGGCTGTGCCAGGGCGTGCGCTTGAAGCGGTCCACGCACACCAGCACACTGATTTGGGCGTGGGTGAGGGCATACACAAACTCGCGCGGCGTGGCCCAGGTGTTCAGACCCACCGACACCGCGCCCAGCTGCTGCAGGGCTAAAAAGCTCAACACCCACTCCTGGCGGTTGCCCATCAAAATGCCCACATGGTCGCCCCTGCGCACACCCAGCGCGTGCAAACCAGCGGCAGTGCGCATGACCTCGTGGCGCAGCTCGCTGTAGCTGAGCCGGTGCGGCCCAGCCACCAGGGCGGGACGCTCGCCAAAGCGCTGGACCTGCTCCGAAAGCAAAGTGGGGATGGTCTGGCTGGTGGGCGGCTGAAAGCTCATGGGCGGGTGTCCGGTGTCTCGGGTGTCAAAGTGGCGTTCAGCCCAAGCCAGCCCAGACCGCTTGGCGGTCGACATCGGCCGTGGGAGAGTACATGGGCAAAGCGGTGCAGTATTGTCCGGCGCTGAACACCAGGGGCTCGCCATCGCGAAAGCTCAGGCGCAAGACCCGGCCCACAAAAAGCACATGGTCGCCGCCATCATGGGTGCGCTCGGTGGCGCATTCAAAGCTCGCCAAGGTACCGGCCAGCATGGGGCAGCCGCCCAGGCCCATGCTCACTTCCAGACCTTGGAACTTGTCTGCGCTGGGCACGGCAAAGCGGTGGGACAGCGCCGACTGGTCGGCCGCCAAGACCTGAATGGCGAAATGGCTGGCGGCCATGAAGCCGGGCAAGGACGATGACTTGCGCCCCAAGCTCCAAAGCACCAGGGGCGGGTCCAGCGACAGCGCTGAAAACGAGTTGGCCGTGAGACCTTCGCGTTTGCCGTGGGCCGTGGTGGTGACCACGGTCACACCGGTGGGAAAACGCCCCAGCGCGGTGCGCAGTTGGCGGCTGTCCAGGGTGCCGTCCAGGCTGACTTCGGCAGTGGGCATGAACAAAGAAGCCGGGCTGCGCCTGCTCAGCGGCCCACGCGAGGGGCCACCTTCTCGGCCATCAGCGTCATGGACTGACGGGCCAGCGCCGGGTCTTTCCAGTCCACGCCCGCGTAAAGCAGGGTGCCAAAGTCGCCGGTGACTTCGCGCAATTCATGGAGCTTGTCGACCACCCGGTCTGGCGAGCCATGGATGACCAACTGCTCCATGACGCTTTCGAGCGTGACCTGCTCGTCCGGCATTTGGGGGTCAGACTTGAACACCCCCAGGGCACCGCGGCGCTTGAGCTTTTTGAACAAGGTGTTGTAGTAGTAGTGGTATGGGCCTGCGGGGTCCATGGCGTAGGCCTTGGCAGTGGCGTCGTCTTCGGCCACAAACACCGTTTTGGCCACGCGCCAGTTGGCTGAATCGGCCACGCGGCCACTGCGCTCACAGCCCTCGACGTACTTGGTCCAATGCGTGCGCACCCACTTGGGCAGCAAAAAGTTGGCAGAAATCGGCTCCCACCCACGGGCGGCGGCCTCGGCAATGCCCTGCGAAAAAGGGGCCACCGCCGTCACCACAATGGGCGGATGCGGGCGCTGGAGCGGCTTGGGGATGGTGCCCATGCCTGTTTCAGGAATGTGCGTGCGCGCAGAGCTGATGTTCCAGTACTGGCCCTGGATGTTGTAGGGCGGATCGCTGGCCCAAATTTGCAAGACCTGGTTGATGGCCTCCAAAAACATGGCCGGCCTGGCCATGTCCATGTTGCCAAAGACCTCGGCGTCCGAGGGCAGTGCGCCCGGGCTGATGCCCAAAATGAAGCGCCCGCCTAAGAGGTGGTCGAGCATGGCAATTTCACTGGCCACCGCAGCGGGGTGGTGGTTGGGCATGTTGAGCGTGCCCGTGCCCAGCTTGATGCGGCGCGTGGCGTGGGCCAGCGTGGCCATGAAAATCGCGCTGGAGGTGATGTTTTCTTCAGGGTCGGTGGAATGCTCTCCACAGTAACCCTCGACAAAGCCCAACTCGTCGGCCAAGATGAACGCCTCCCTGTCTTCACGCAGAGATTGCTGCCAATCCTTGCCGATGGGGTGCATGGGCATAGTGAAGAAGCCGAGCTTCATGCGAAATATCTCCTGCTGTGGTGGGTAGGCGGTGGCGCTTTGACCACCGTTTTTGCGCTTGGGCCAAGAAAGCCGAGCCTAAAAATTCTTATTTTCGAAATTTAGTCTTTACTTTCGAAAATGTTAGCAGAACTCTTGCCCTCGAGCAAGCCTGAGCAGCAACTGATTGGCTTGCAAGACAGCAAGCCCAAACAGGGTTGACAATTGGCAAGACCGCTTGTATTTTCGTAATATTGAAAATTTATGCCTCTCTAGGAATTTTTAAACTGGCCTCAACCGTTTTCGCCTTGCGCCCTGGCCCCAAGCCCACCCCATGAATGCGCCTGTGCCTCCAAGCGCTGGGCATGCGGGCAGCATGGCCATCAACCTACATTTTCAAGCATGAATCCTGACCGATACCTCCGAACCTTCTACATACTTAACTTGCTGGTATCGCACAAGGAAGGGCTTCGCCTGACTGAGATCAAGGACGCCTTGAAGCTGCCCGTGAGCAGCGTGCACAACGTGTTGCAAACCATGGTCAGCGCGGAGGTGGTGGTGGTCAACGAGGACTTGCGCTACTCCATTGGCCCGCGCACCGTCTCGCTGGCTTTGCGCACCGTTCAATCGCTGGACGTGCGCACCTTGGCCAGGCGGCCACTGCAAGACCTCGCCCGCGACATTGGTGACGATGTTTACCTGGGCGTTCGCTCTGGCCGGCGGGTGGTCTATGCGGACCGCATCTTGGGCACGCAGCGCATTTCGCTGGACATCCGACTGGGCGAGCCGCTCTACATGCACAGCACCGCCACGGGCAAGCTGTTTGCTGCCAACGACGAGAAAATGGAGGCACTGGCCATGACGCTGGCCATGCCCAAGTTGACTGCCAACACCATCACCGACCCGGCCGAGTTGGCGCAGGAGTACGCGCGCATTCGCGCCATGGGCTACGCCAAAAGCCTGGAAGAATCGGCGGCGGGCATCGTCGGCTATGCCTTTCCGATTCGCGATGCAGAAGGCGAAATGACCGCGGCAGTCCACGTCTCGGTGCTTGCTTCGCAAGCCACCCGAGCGCACGAGCGCAAGTTGCTCAGCGATGCGCAGGCCTGCGCAGAACACATTGAGCGCCTGCTGGGCCACATCCGTGAGGGATCGAACAGCACATCGGGCAAAAGCGGCAACAGCAGCAGCAAAAGGAACACCATGCTCAAAGCGGCCCCAGCAGCCAAAACAAGCAAGGCCGTGAAAAGCCCGTCACGCCCCGTCACCAAGGTCTGACGCAGCCCTGCGGCAGGCCACACCGATGGCGGCTTGACATGCGCCCTGCCGGCCGATTTTGGACCTGGCGATGCGTGGCGGGCCTCCAGCTTCACCGCAGGCCAACATTCGCCGGCAGGCCGGCTCCTACAGGGGTCGGGGACAGTCCAGGCGCGCGCCCTGGCTTTGTGGGAGCCAGCCTGCTGGCGATGCGTGGCGGGCCTCCAACTTCACCGCAGGCCAACATTCGCCGACAGGCCGGCTCCTACGTTGGGCGGGGCAGTCTGGGTCGTCACACATGGGTCCCTTCGCTGTGCGCACCGACCCGCAACAAAGCCCGCAAAAGAGCAGCAGTGGGGAAACATCGCCTCGACGGTGGGCCCCGTCACTGCTATAGTTTATTTCGATAGTGCGCAATTAATTTCGAATTGACGAAAAACACCCAAGGAAAGCCCATGATCCCATGCCATCGCCCCACACGCCGAGTCACCCTGCGCTGCGCCAGCGCCCTGCTGGCCATGGCCGGTCTGGGCCTGAGCACGCTGACATCAGCGCAATCCAACTACCCAGACAGGCCGGTCCGCCTGGTGGTGGGCTTTGCGCCCGGCGGCTCAGACATTTCAGGCCGCATCATTGCGCAAAAGCTCTCACAAATGTGGGGCCAGCAAGTCATTGTGGACAACCGGCCCGGAGCTGGGGGCAACATTGGCGCAGACGCTGTGGCCAAGGCGGCGCCCGATGGCTACACCTTGTTGCTGGCGGTCAATTCCTACACCATCAACACCACGGCCTACAAAAGCTTGAGCTGGGACCTGCTGCGCGACTTTGCACCGCTGGGGCGCTACGGCTTGTCGCCCATGGTGGTGGTGGTCAACGACAAACTGCCCGTGCGCACCTTCGGCGAGTTGATCACCTATGCCAAGGCCAACCCGGGCAAGCTCAATTACGGCTCGGCCGGGCCTGCCACCGCCCCGCACCTGGCCAGCGAAGACTTCTCGCACAAGACCGGCTTGAAAATGACTCACATCCCCTACAAGGGCTCTGGCCCCTCGGTACAAGCCCTGCTGGCCGATGAGGTGCAGCTGTCTTTTGGCGCGCAATCGGCCTTCGACGCCTTCATTAAGGCCGGCCGGCTGCGGCCACTGGCAGTGACCACAGCGACCCGACAGTCCCTGATGCCGGACGTTCCCACCATCAAAGAGGCCAGTGGCATCGATTTTTCAGCCGAAATTTGGTATGGCCTGGTCGGTCCCGCCAAGATGCCAGCGGCCCTGGTCAACAAGATCAGTGAAGACCTGCGCAAAGTGGTCGCCGACCCCGACACCCAGGCGCGTTTGCGCGATACAGGTGTGCAGTCGGCGTTCTTGAATGCCGCAGACATGGGCGAGCTCATGAAGAGCAATGTCGCCACCTGGCGTGCCGTGATCAACCGATTACAAATCAGCCTCGACTGAGACTTTGCAAGCACCCACTTTAAAGCCAACAAGGAGACTCACCATGAGCCAAGGTACCGCCGGTTTTTTACAACGCCGCCACATCCTCGGCGCCGCAGCCGGCCTGGGATTGGGCCTGAGCAGCCTGAGCGCCACGGCGCAAATGCCCGCCAGCGACAGCGCCGCCAGGCTGTTTGTAGGCTTTCCGCCGGGCGGCTCGGGAGACTTGTTTGCACGCATCTTGGCAGACGCTCTGCGCGAAGAGCTCAGCCGACCCGTGGTGGTGGAGAACCGCCCTGGCGCGGGCGGTCTGACCGTGGCGGTGAATTTCTTGCGGGCCCCCAAAGACGGCAGCCACCTCATGCTGGCCACTGGCTCCACAGCGGTGTCGGCACCTATTTCTCGGGCCAAGCCACCTTACAACCCCATTGATGATTTTCAGTGGGTAGCGCTGCTCACCAATGCACCCTTTGTCATTGCGGTCAACCCTGCCCTGCCCGTGACCGACTTGCCCGGCTTGGTGGCCCACTGCAAAGCCAATGCGGGCAAGCTGTCGTATGGGCATGCCGGTTTGGGGACCACGGTGCACTTGGCCGCCGAGCTGTTCAAAGACCGCGCCGGCCTGCAGGTGCTGGACGTGCCCTACGCTGGCAGTGCTGGCGCCATCACCGACACCATCGCGGGCAATGTGCAATTCATTGTGGAAACATCAGGCACCTTGCTGCCCCACCACAAGAGCGGCAAGCTGCGCATCATCAGCAGCATGGCCGAGGCGCGGGAGAAAATTTCACCCGACATTCCTACTGCGCGAGAAGCTGGCTACGACCTGATTGCAGGCACCTCCAACTTGTTGGCCGCGCCCCAAGGCACACCAGCCGACATAGTGGAGCACTTAGCGAGGTCCACAGTGCGCGCCATGCAAAGACCATCGGTCCAGCAAAGGCTTGACCAACTGGGCATTCAAGCCTTCACCAAGTCAAGCCCAGAGTTGGCGCGCCAGTATGTGACGGCCGAGGTCAACCGCTGGTCTGCAGTGGTCAAAAAGCTTGGCATCGCGCTCTGAGAAATCCATGCCCGTGGAAGACTTGCACGACAGCCAGTTGGCCGATGCCGCCCGAGCCTTGTTGGCGCCGCGCAGCGTGGTCCTGATAGGTGCCTCGGACAAATCCCGCTGGTCGACCAGCGTGTACGACAACTTGACTCGCCACGCGTACGCGGGCGGCCTGCACCTGGTCAATCCACGCGGTGCCATAGCGCATGGCCGCGTTTGCGCCACCCACTGCGCAGCCGTGGGCGAGCCACTGGACTTGGGGCTCATCATGGTGCCCCGTGAAGCCGTGCCTCAGGCCTTGGATGATTTGGCAGGCGCTGGCGGGCGCTCTGCCGTCATCTTGAGCGCGGGCTATGCCGAGCTTGGCCCCGCAGGCCGTGCCGAACAAGACGCTCTTTTGGGTTTGGCCAAGCAGCGCGGCATTCGGCTGCTGGGCCCCAACTGCTTGGGCTTCATCAATTTCACGCAAAACGCCATCGCCTGGACCACGCCCGTGCAGGCGCCTTCGCGCGCGCATGGTGTAGCGATCGTGTCACAAAGCGGCGCCACGGCGCATTTTCTTGCTCAGTTGGCGCATCAGCAGGACGTGGGGCTGAGCCATGTCATCTCCACCGGCAACGAGGCAGACCTGGACATCACCAGCTTTATCGACTGCTTGATTGAAGAGCCGCAGACACGCGCCATTGCGGTTTTTGCCGAGACAGTGCGGGATCCGGAGCGCTTTTTACGGGTGGCCGCACGGGCCTTGCGAGCTGGCAAACCCTTGGTGGTGCTCAAGGTCGGATCCAGCGAGGTGACCGCCCAATCTGCCTTGGCACACACCGGGGCCTTGGTCGGGGATGACAGGGTGTTCGACGGCATTTGCCAGCAGTTTGGAATCCTGCGCACCTGCGCCATGGAGGACCTGCTGGCCACCGCCGACATTGCCGGTCGCTGCGGCGTGTTGAGCGGGCGGGGCGTAGGCATAGTGACCAACTCGGGGGGGGTGGGCGAGATTGCGGCCGATACCGCGCACCGCCATGGCCTGGTGCTGCCACCACTTAATGACGCCGCAACAGCCGCCATGGTGTGCACCATCCCAGCCGTGGCCACCGCCCAAAACCCACTGGACCTCACCGGTACCGTCACTCCTGAACAATGCGAGGGCGCAGTGCGGGCCATGGCGGGCGTGACCGATTGCGCCGCACTTCTTTGCCCCTGGTACGACATTCCCAGCGAGCCCCACCAGGTCAGTGAACGATTGACCGCTTTGCACCTGCACCTGGCGCGCGGACTGCGTGAGGCAGGCGTGCCGGGGTTCTTGGTCAGCTACACGCCAGCAGTGGTCAACGAGATGGCGCGCCAGACGATTGCCGAGATAGGCGCCAATTACTTGGCTTGCGGGATGGACCGAGCGCTGACGGGGCTGGCCGGTGCGGCGCGATGGTCACAGCGTTATTTGGAAGCGTCCAATGGCTCAGCCGAGCCGCCGCCTCGCTCAGCGCCTGCGCCTGCTTTTAAAAACCACAGCCCTCACTGGCGACCGCGCTCTGAGCGCGAGGCACTGGACGCGCTGGCCTCTTGGGGCGTGCCAGTGGTCCCTGGCCGCATGGCCACGACGGCCGAGCAAGCGGTGCAATGCGCGCAAACCTGGAACGGCCCTGTGGTGCTCAAGGTGGCCAGCGCCGATATTGCCCACAAAAGCGACATAGGCGGGGTGATTTTGAACCTGCGCGGTGAGGATGCGGTCAGACAAGCCTTTGCACAAATCACCCATGCAGCCCGCCTGCATGCGCCTGCGGCCAGGCTCGATGGGGTGGTGGTGGCCCCCATGCGGCCGCCGGGCACCGAGCTGCTGGTCGGATTCAGTCGCGATTCACTGTGGGGGCCTGTGATGGCCGTCGGCTTGGGCGGCGTCTGGGTCGAGGTGCTGCAAGACGTGGCTTTGCGCCCCCTGCCCGTCAGCGCCCAGGAAGCACTCCGCATGCTCCACAGCTTGCGGGGGCTGCCGCTGCTGCAAGGCCACCGCGGCTTGCCTGCCGCCCATCTGGACGTGCTGGCGACGGTGATCGCGCGCATCAGCCAGGCCATGACCGATCTGGGACCCGATCTGCTTGAACTCGACATCAACCCGCTGTGGGTGCGCGGCGATCAGGTGGAGGCGCTTGACGCTCTGATGGTTTGGCGGCCCGATGAGCCAGCCGTCAACCCGCCCGAACACACCGCGCCTGCTGACCATTTAATGTGACCCTGAAAGCCCCATGAAAACCCCTTTGTGCCAACGGCTGGGCTGCGAGCTGCCGATTTTTGCTTTTTCTCACTGCCGCGACGTGGTGGTCGCTGTCACCCGCGCTGGCGGATTTGGGGTGTTGGGCGCGTCTACCTTTTCACCCCAGCAGCTCGAGGCCGAACTGAACTGGATCGACAAACATGTCGAGGGCAGGCCCTATGGTGTCGATGTGATCATCCCCACGCGCTACGACCAGGCGTCAGAAAACAGCACCGAAGACTTGCGCGCGCTGATTCCACAGGTCCACAGGGATTTCATGGAAAACCTGCTGTCTCAGGCGGGCGTGGCAGACTTGCCCGCTGGTGAGAAAGAAAGGATCGAACAAGAAATTGTCGATGGTCGCGGCAACATGACCCCCGACGGCGCCAGGCGGCTGCTGGCGGTCGCGCTGACCCATTCGCAGGTGAATTTTGTGGTCAGCGCCCTGGGCTCTCCGCCGCCTGACGTGGTGGCCGAGCTGCGTGGTCGCGGCATCTTGATTGGCGCCCTGTGTGGCAAAGCCGAGCACGCGGTGCGCCACATCGCAGCAGGCGTCGATGTGATCGTGGCCCAAGGCACCGAGGCGGGCGGCCACACGGGCGAGATTGCCACCATGGTGTTGGTGCCCCAGGTGGTCGAGGCCTGTGGCGACAGCGTGGCCGTGCTGGCCGCAGGCGGCATTGCCCGTGGCAGCCAAATTGCAGCCGCTCTGGCGCTGGGTGCACAAGGTGTATGGTGCGGCACGGTGTGGCTGGGCACGCGAGAAAGCGAGCTCAACCCATTTGAAAAGAGTGTGCTCTTTGGAGCCCGCGCTGACGATGCCGTCAGACGCAAGGCCCGCACAGGCAAAACTGTGCGCATGCTCAAAAGTCAGCTGTCTGAGGCCTGGGAGCAGCCAGGCGCGCCACCTTACCTGCCCACCCCTTTGCAGGGCATTCTCTACAACGAAGCACACGCACGCGTGGTGCGGGCCCAGCGCAAAGACCTTTACTCCGCGCCAGCCGGACAGGTGGTGGGCATGATCAACGAAGAAACCAGCGTGCGTGAGCTGATGTACCGCATGCAGACCGAATACCTGGAAGCCGTCGAACGCCTGCAGCGGCTCAACGTCGCCCACGATTGAAAAGAGCAGCCCATGTCCGATGAAGTGCTGGTCGAACACGACGATGGCTTGGTGATCGTCACCATCAACCGCCCTGAGCAGCGCAACGCAGTCAACCGCGCTGTGTCTTACGCGGTGTGCGAGGCGATTGACGAGATGGACCGCAACCCAGCTCTGCGCGTGGGCATTTTGACCGGGGCCGGCGGTCACTTTTGTGCGGGCATGGACCTCAAGGCTTTTTTGCGGGGTGAGGTCACGCGCGTAGAAGGGCGCGGCATTTTGGGCTTGGCGCGCACGCCGCCTGTCAAACCTTTGATTGCCGCCGTGGAGGGCTACTGCCTGGCCGGGGGCTTTGAGTCCATGCTGTGCTGCGACCTGGCGGTGGTGGCGCGCAATGCGCAGTTCGGCCTGCCTGAAGCCAAGCGCGGCCTGGCCGCCGCTGCCGGCGGCCTGATGCGGCTGCCCCGCCTGTTGCCCCAGCGCATCGCCATGGAAATGGCTTTGACCGGCGACATGTACGGCGCCGAGCAGCTGGCCGCTTACGGCCTGTTCAATGCGGTGGTGGAGCCCGGTCAAGCGCTCCATGAAGCGCGCCAACTGGCGCGGCGCATCATGGTCAATGCGCCGCTGTCGGTGGCCGCGAGCAAGCGCGTGATTGTGGAGCAGCGCGACTGGCCGATCTCCGAGATGTTTGAGCGCCAAGAGCCCATCACCGCACCCGTGCTGGCCAGCCAAGACGCCCGCGAGGGTGCGGCAGCGTTTGCGCAGCGCCGGCCGCCCCAGTGGCGCGGCCAGTGAGCCGCGCGCCCGCTCAAAGCGCGCAGCCGCCGTCTATGGCGAGCTCTGAGCCCGTCATGTAGCTGGCCTCGTCGCTCAGCAAAAACAGCACCAAACCAGCCACCTCGTCGGCCGTGCCCAAGCGCTTCATGGGCACTTGCTGGGTGCGTTTGTGGTTGTCCTCGGGCGTGCGCACCAGCAGCATGTCGGTGTCAATCGGGCCGGGGTGCACCGAGTTCACGCGTATGCCCTTGCCCACCAGCTCCAAAGCGGCGGCCTTGGTCATGCCGCGCACTGCCCACTTGGTGGCGGTGTAGGCAATGGAGTTGGGCGCGCTGCGCAGCGCGACGGTGGACGAGAGGTTGACGATGGAACCGCCGCCGTGGCGTTCCAACACGGGCGCCACGGCTTGCAAGCCCAGAAAAACACCCGTTTGGTTGACGCGCACATGGCGCTCAAACTCTTCCACCGTCACCTGGTCCAGCGGCAAGGGCCGGTAGACCCCGGCGTTGTTGACCAGGCCGCTCAAAGGCCCCAGGCGCTCGGCGGCAAGGACCGCGTGCTGCCACGCTTGGGGCTGGGTGACATCGAGCGGCTGGAACACGCAGCGCGCGCCCAGCTCGGTCGCCAGGGCTTGGCCTTGCTCTTGCAGCACATCGGCAATCAGCACCTGGCCGCCTTCGGCCACCAAGCGGCGCGCTTGCGCGGCGCCCAAGCCGCGTGCGCCGCCCGTGATCAAAAAAGTTTTGTCCTTGAAGCGGCTCATGCGGGTGTTCCTGGTGAAAAAGTAAAGTGAGGGTAGCCAGCCGCGACCTCTTCGCGGCACAAGGCGGCATAGATGTGGAAGCCGCCGCCATAAGGCAAAAACACGCGTGGCTTGCCCGGCACGTTGGCGCCCATGTACCAGGAGTTGGTGGTGGTGAACAGTGTGCCTTCGGCGACTTGGGCGACGTGGCGCACCCAGCGGTCTTCGGGCTCAGTCTGGGCCTCGACCAGCTGCTGCTGCTGCGCGCGCATGTGCGCCAGCAGCTCGGCAATCCATTCCACATGCTGCTCGATGGAGACAATCACATTGGTCAAAATAGACGGGCTGCCCGGGCCGGTGACCATGAAAAAATTGGGGTAGTCGGCCACCATCAGGCCCAGGTAGGCGCGTGGCCCGGCGGCCCACTTGTCTTTGAGCAGGCGCTGCTGGCGGCCTCGAATCTCCATGCGCTCGATGGCGCCGGTGACGGCGTCAAAGCCCGTGGCAAACACGACCGCGTCCAGCGCGTAGTCGCCGCTGGCGGTCTGCAAGCCGGTGGCGGTGAAGCGCTCAATGGGCGCGGCCTGCAGGTCGTGCAGCTGCACATGCGGCAGGTTGAAGGTGGCGTAGTAGTCGGTGTCCACGCACAAGCGCTTGGTGCCCAGCGCGTAACCCTTGGGGCTCAGGCGCTCGGCCGCCTCTGGATCGGTGACGATGGCGCGAATCTTCTCGCGCACAAACTCGGCCGCCAGCTCGTTGGACTTGGCGTTGACAAAAATGTCGTTGAAGCAGTGGTTGAAATTGGCGCCCCCTTTGCGCCAGCGCCGCTCGTACTCGGCCTGCCGCTCGGCCTCGTCGACCTCAAAGGTTGCGCGTTGGGCGTAGTCGTACAAAATGCCCGAGCGCGAATTGCGCGCCCGCTCGCGGTGCGCCTGGTAGTTTTGTTTCCAGGCCTGCTGCTCCTGCTCGGGCAGCGGCCGGTTCCAGGCGGGGATGCTGAAGTTGGGGGTGCGCTGGAACACCACCAGCTGGCCCGCCTGCTGGGCCAGCTGGGGAATGGTCTGTATGCCCGATGAGCCTGTGCCTATCACCCCCACCCGCTTGCCCCTGAGGTCCACGCCTTCTTGGGGCCAGGCGCTGGTGTGCAGGCGCAGGCCAGCGAAGTCGTCCAGCCCCGCCATGTCGGGCGTGCGGGCGGCCGACAAGCAGCCTGCCGCTGAAATAAAGAACTGGGCGGTGACCTCGTCGCCCTGGTCGGTGCGCACACGCCAGCGGGCGTGCGCCTCTTCAAAGTCGGCCGAGAGCACACGGGTTTCAAGCTGAATGTCTGGGCGCAGCGCAAAGCGGTCGGCCACATGGTTGATGTAGCTCAAAATTTCGCGCTGGGCCGGGTAGCGCTCGCTCCACTGCCACTCTTGCTGCAAGGCCTCGTCAAAAGAGTAGGAGTACTGCATGCTCTCCACATCACAGCGGGCACCGGGGTAGCGGTTCCAAAACCACGTGCCGCCCACGCCGTCGCCAGCCTCGTACAGCCGTGCGCGCAAGCCCAGCTGGCGCAGCTTGTGCAGCATGTACAGGCCCGCAAATCCCGCGCCCACGACCACGGCGTCATAGGAAGGTGAGGCAGAAGTGTTAGACAAGGGGTCTCTCCAAAGTCAAGGGGTGGGCGCATCGAGCCGGTAAATGCGGGCAGCGCTTGCGCTGAACAAGGCTCGCTTGTCGGCCTCGCTCAAACCTGCGGCCACGCGCTTGAACGCATTCCACAGCACGGTGTAGCTGTAGCTGCCTTTGTCGACCGGAAAATTGCTTTCGAACATGCAGCGGTCTGCGCCAAAGTATTCAATGCAAGGTCCAAGATACGGGCGCCAGGCATCGGCCAGCTCAACGGAGCTCGGGGGGTTCTCGCGCTCGGCAAAACCAAAGCCAAAAAGCCGCATGCCCATGCCGCCCAGCTTGAGCACCACATTCGGGCACTGGGCCAGCTCTTTGAGGTGCGCCAACCATTGGAGGCGCACTTCATCGCGGCGGCCCGCATAGGGGCCTATGCCCAGCACACCACCCATGTGGTCCAGCACGATGGTGGTGGCCGGAAAAGCGCGGGCCAGATCGCTCAGCTCAGGCAGTTGAGTGTGGTAAATCCAGGCATCAAAGGACAGCCCCAGCGGGGCCAACTCGGCAAAGCCTGCGCGAAAGGCCGGGTCGGCCATCACATACGGCGGCGGGCGGGCCAAAGAGCCGCGGGCGGCCGGGTCCGGGTGCCACACCGCGCTGTAGCGAATGCCGCGAAAACGCCCGCCCCCTGCGTGCACATGCGCTTGCAGCACAGGCCGCACCTGGGCCCCCAGGCACAGGTCGGCGTGGCCGACGATGGCTGCCGCCACCCGGCAGGGGCCATGCTCGCCTCTGGCGCTCAAGGTGGCGGCCGCGTTGAGGAACTCGGTCTCGCCCACGGGCTCAAGCGCCACCGGGCCCTGCGTGCGGTACATGGCTTTGCATTCGACAGCCACCGTTGCGGTGATGCGGTGGCCACCAGCCAAATCTAGGAGCAAGTCATCTAAGAAATAGGGCGCACCCGGGTGGTCCCACAGGTGGTGATGGGCGTCGATGATGGGCAGGTCGGGCTCCAGCGCTTCTTCGCGCCAGCGGGCCAGCCAATCGGGGCGCACGCCCAGATGGGGCGCAGCGGCAGTTGCCAGGCTCATGGGGCGCCAGCGGCCAAGCTTGCCGCGCCTGCGTGAGGTCCGCACACCAAAATGGCCCCGCCAAGCCGTTGCCCATCCGCGCGGTGCCTCAGGCCAAGGTGATAGGTTGATGGCATGCGAGAAGTCCTTTTTAGTCTGGGTGGGCCTTGCACAGGCACCTCATGTGTCAAGACGCAGCGCAAAATTTCCTAATTAAGAATTGGTTTCCCTTGTAACGAAAATTATAGGGTCAATGAAAAGCGTCAAAGCAAAAAGCAGTCAGGTCTAAAGGGAAAACCCGATAGGGCAACTGCCTGCTTTGAAGCAACAAATCCCTCTTTCTGAAATAAGATTCTTCAATTGGAAAAAAGTGGGCTTCTTGCCCGCTGGCATGAGCCACCGCCCGTGAAAGATCAGCGCCCATGAACATCGATTTGTCCGCCATCCGCCATGTGGGCGCAGGCTTGAGACGGCCAGAAAGTGTGATCGCCACGGCGCGCGGTGAGTTGTTTGTGTCCGACCATGACTGCGGCGTGCGCACCCTCTCCCGCCCGCCCACCCGGCCCCAGGGCATGCCCGAGGGCTTTTTGCCCAATGGCATCGCCTTGACGCCAGAGCGGGAGTTCTTGATTGCCAACCTGGGCACCAGCTGTGGCGGCGGCGTCTGGCGGCTGGACCGGCAGCACCAGATGCGCCCCTGGTTGATGGAGGTCGACGGCCAGCCGCTGCCCAGCACCAACTTTGTCAGCCTTGACGGCCTGGGGCGCACCTGGGTGTCCATGAGCACGCGGCAAATCCCGCGCGAGCGTGCCTTCAATTCTGGCGCTGCCGATGGCTTTATTGCCGTGGTGGACGCGCGAGGCGCCCGCATCGTGGCCGATGGCATCGCTTTTACCAATGAGTGCCGGGTGGACCCCACGGGCCAATGGCTCTATGTGAACGAAACCTATGGCAGGCGGCTCAAGCGCTTTCCCATTCAAGGTGGCGCGGCCGACTGGGCCTTGGGTGCGCCCGAGGTGGTTCACCAGTTCAGCGATGGGGACTTTCCTGACGGCCTGGCCTTTGACGCCGAAGGCGGCGTCTGGGTGGCCTGCGTGGTGTCCAACCGGGTGCTGCGCATTGCGCCTGGTGGCCAAACGCAAGTCATCATTGAAGACCCAGACGCGGCGCTGATCGCCACCGCCGAGGCCAACTACGCTCGCAACGCGCTGGGCCGCAGCGACATCGACGCCGGCGGCAGCCGCGCGCTGCGCAATGTCAGCAGCGTGGCTTTTGGCGGCCCGGACCTGCGCACGGTCTACCTGGGCAACCTGGCCGGCCAAAGCCTGGCCACGTTTGACTCACCCCTGGCCGGCGCCCAGCCGCCGCATTGGTTGTATTGAGGCGAGCCATGCATCCCCAACGACCTTTGGAGAGCGTGCGTGTCCTGGAAATTGCATCCATTGTTTTCGGCCCCATGGCCGGCCCATGCCTGAGCTTGGCGGCCTTCAACATGAACGAGTACCCGTGGGGGACCTCTTCGAGCCGGCCCTGGCGCCAAGCTCGACCGACCGCGCAGCGCGCCGGCCAGGCGCTGTGCAGCTCAACCGATGGGAGAACGCTTTGATTCAACACGCCAGC
Organism: Polaromonas sp. YR568; assembly: GCA_945878995.1. Classification (GTDB taxonomy): domain Bacteria; phylum Pseudomonadota; class Gammaproteobacteria; order Burkholderiales; family Burkholderiaceae_C; genus Polaromonas. The sequence goes on from CAMCUN010000012.1 coordinate 22,345, forward strand.
CTTGAACACGCCAAGACCAGCAGGAGCCGGCGTGACACGCCTCAATTCAGCGGTTTTGTCACCGACCTGATCCTGCCCAACGAGCACTCCAGCGCGCCCCGGCCTCAGGCTTTTTTGGTCGAGCAGGTGCCCAACTGGTTGCTGCCTACCCACTACCACCAGGAGCACCAATTTCAGGTGGTGGTGGGTGGCAGTGGCCGCATGGGCGCCAGTGCCATTGAGCTTTTGGGTGTGCACTACGCCTCGCCCCATGCCGCCTACGGACCGCTGGTCTCTGGCGAGGACGGCTTGTCTTACCTGACTTTGCGGGCCGTTCATGACAGCGGCGCATGGTATTTGCCCGATCAGCGCGAACATTTGTTGCTGCGCATTCCAAAACGCCACGCCCACGGCGCGCCTGCGCTGCGGTCCACTGACGAGGCCTTGCCGCAGTTGGCAGCGCCCCTCACAGAGACCTTGATCGAGCCCGATGCCCAGGGTCTGGCGGCCTGGACAGTGAGCATGCCGGCCCACGCCTGCGTGCCAGACCCCGGGGGCGAGGCCCCCCATGGGGGCCGGTTCTATGTGGTGACGCGTGGCAGTCTGGTGCATGGCGGTGAGCCCTTGCCGGGGCTTGCGGTCATCTGGGTTGGCGCTCAAGACCTTTTTGAGCCCCAGGCCGGTGCACAAGGGGCAGAGCTGGTCGTTGTGCAGTTTCCACTGGCCGCGCAGCAGTCCTTCATTGAGGCCATGCAGCGGCCAGTGCGCCCCCCAGCCAAACCCACTCATTGACAAGGTCGCTCAAATGGGCATGCGAAGGGCTCGCAAGTGGGTCCAAGGAGCGGTATACTTTTATCGAGTTTTAAGATGAGAATCCGAATTCTCGAATTTTTTGTGACCCTGCTCTTTTCGAATTTATAAGTCGTTTTCTATTGCCACCGCCGCCATGCCAGCTTACGACCCCGATCTTGCCCGCTTGCTAGAGATGATCCGCCAAGCGGCCAGACCTGCTTTTGAGGCACTCACGCCAGAGCAGGCCCGCCAAGCCTATGCGGCCTCGTGGGACATCTTGCAGCCACCGGCGCAAGAGGTGGCCTCCGTGCGCGATGTCACCATCCACACGAATGCCGGTGGCCTGGCGCTGCGCATCTACCGAGGGGCCGGCACCCCAGCGTCTGAAGCCCTGCCTTGCACGCTTTACTTGCACGGGGGTGGCTGGGTCATAGGGAACCTGGACAGCCACGACCGACTGTGCCGTCAATTGGCCAACGAGGCCCGCATCTGCGTGGTGGCGGTGGACTACCGCCTGGCCCCAGAGCACCGCTTTCCTGCCGCCATCGACGACTGCGCCAGCGCCTGGCGCTGGCTGCATGAGCAGGCCAGCGATCTCCAGATAGACCCTGCCCGCTTGGGCGTGGCTGGCGACAGCGCAGGCGGCAACCTGGCCGCCGTGCTGGCGCTGATGGCGCGCGATGGCACGCTGCCGCCCTGCAAGCTGCAGGCTTTGCTCTACCCGGCCACCGACTTGACCGCCGCTTCGGCCGGTTATGCACGCGTGACCGAGGGTGTGCCGCTGACCGACAAGACCATGCATTACTTCATTGGCCACTACACCCCTGAGGCGCGCGACCGCCTCGATTGGCGGGCCTCCCCGGCCTTTGCCGCCAGTTTGGCGGGCCTGCCCAAGACACTGGTGCTGACGGTGGCACACGACCCCCTGTGCGAAGAGGGGCGCGACTACGCCAAGAGGCTGGAAGACGCCGATGTGGCGGTCACCTGCATTCACCTGGCCGACCACATGCACGGCATGCTGACCCAAGGCAAAGTGGTGCGCGCTGCCGTCGTGGTGTCCGGTTTTGTGAGCCAGTGGATAGGCCAGGCCTTGCGCCAAGACTGACGCCATGGCTTGTTTTTTAGTCCCCATGGCCACTTTTTCTTTTTGCGCTCGCCCGCCTGCCAACAGTGCGCGGCGACCTCACCCCGCTTCGGCGTTGCCGCTCTTGCTGGCAGACCGTTGACCGCTTCCCCTTACCAACCCCCCAATGGAGACACCATGCAAATAAAGATCAAAGGCCTTCTCGCCGCCTTGGCCGCGAGCTCAATGGCGCTCAGCGCGCACGCCCAATTTGAATCACCCGGAGACGGCGTCTACAAAGACCGCATTGACTGGGGCGTGATGATGGACATGAGCGGCCCCGCTTCCGGCTCACAAGGCATTTGGACCAACGGCTTCCAGGCCTTTATGCGCAGCCTGAATGAAAGAGGCGGCATCAATGGCAGGCGCATCAATGTGATGGCCGAAGACAGCCGCTTCAATCCAGCGCAAGACAAAATCAACTACGAAAAACTCACGCTGCAAACCCCCGTGCTGGGCATCTCCGGCGTGGGCTCGTCGAGCTCGCAGGTCTCGCTGGCCCCGACCATTCGCTCGGGCAAGGTGCCTATTGTGGGCACCTACACCAGCACCAAGCCCTTGTCAGAGCCCATCTCGCCACTGGTCTACGGCGGTTTTTGCACCTACCCAGAAATGGCCAAGGCAGGCGTGGGCTACATGAGCGACAAGCTCAAGCTCAAGGCGCCCAAGGTCATGGTGATGTCTATCGAGAGCGCGGGCGGCGTGGAGTACGCCCAGTTCATCGCTGATGCCGTGGGCAAGTTGGGCGGCACATCCTCACTGGTGACCATGAAAATCACCGCGGTGGATGTCACCCCGCAGATTCAGGAAATCATCAAGCAAAAGCCTGACTTCATCACCATTTACGGCGTGCCCAACACCGCCATTTTGACCATGAAGGGCATGCAGCAGTACGGCCTGAAAGTGCCGGCCTTTGGAATTTCATACCTGCTGTCGCCGCAAATCTACGCCTCCATTGGCGCTGAAGCGGGCGCCAACTACAACGTCATCAGCTGCTTCACCCCTGGTGGTGCGGACCAGTCTGTCGGCAACCGCGAGGTGATGGCCGCCGCTGACAAGTACAACCACAGCGGACTGAAGGAGGACATCAACTACGTGGCTGGCTGGGCTGTGGGACAGATGGTGGCGCAGGCTGTGCAAATGGCAGGGCCTGAGCCCACACGCAGCAAAATTGTGGCGGCCATGTCCAAAGGCTTCACGGTCGACACCAAGGGCTTGGCTGCACCGATTGTGTTTTCACCGACCAACCAATCAGGACCCTCGTCTTTCCGCATGATTGGCTATGACTTCAACGCCAAGCGTTACACCGCCTTTGGCGAGTTCCGCGACTACGACAAGTTCATGAAGTAATCAGCCCATAAACCCCAAGGTCACACACCATGCTCATACAAGTTCTTCTCAGCGGGATTGCTCTCGGGAGCATCTATGGGCTGGTTGCCCTGGGGTTCGCGGTGGTCTTTAAAGCCACCGATGTCTTTAACTTTGCCCAGGGTATGTTTGTGGCGTTTGGGGCGTTTTTCGCCGTGACGACCATCACGACCCTGGGCCTGCCTTTTCCCATTGCGGTGGTGGCCATTCTTGCGGCCTCATCCTTGCTGGGTGTGCTGATCCATATGTTTTTGATACAGCCTCTGTTTGGCCGGCCCATGCTGGCCGTGATCATGCTGACCATTGCCTTGTCCATTGTGATGCGGGCGGTGATTGAAATTTTTTACGGCGTGCAGGCCCGCACCCTCATCACCCCCATACCCACGGGTGTGTTTATGGTGGGCGATGTGCGCATTTCACAGCTTCATTTGGTGGCGGCCATGGTCAGCTGGCTGTGCATGGCCGCCTTCGGTGCCTTTTTCAAATTCACCTCGGTGGGCTTGCTGATGCGTGCCACCGCCGATGGCCAAGAGGCCGCGCTGGTCTCGGGCGTGAATGTCAAGGTCATGAACCGCCTGGCCTGGGCCATTGGTGCCTCGCTCGCTGCCATTGGCGGCTTGTTTTTGGGGCAGTTGCAAATCGTTTCGACCGAGCTCGAGCACATTGGCCTGCTGGCGCTGCCTGCGGTGGTCATAGGCGGCTTACAGAGCATCCCGGGCGCCATCATTGGCGGCTTGTTGGTCGGCTTGATCGAGCAGTTGTCGGCTTCTTATATTTCTCCTAAATCCAGTGACATCTTGGTGTATGTGTTGCTGCTCTTGATTTTGATGGTCCGCCCCTGGGGGCTGTTTGGGCAGCGGGAACTTGGCCGCGTTTGAGATATGACTACAAGCTCTAATCATCCTCCTGCTGCTCGAGCCCAGGGTACGAGCCTGCTGCGCTGGCTGGCTGTGCTGCTGGGCATTGCGGCCTTGATTTACCTGCCCTTTTTGCTGACCGAGCGCACCATTTTTGGTCACCGCCTGTCCAACATGCAGCTGTTGAACATGGGTCTGAGCCAAATGAACCTGATGCTCATCACCATGCTGGGCGCCCTGTCACTGAACTACCTGACCGGCAGTGCCGGGTTGATCTCCATCGGTCATGCGGCTTTTTACGCCGTCGGCGCCATGACCGCAGCCATCACCGGTTCGCAATGGGGCTGGCCCTTTCCGCTGGTGCTGGTCAGTGCGGCCGTTACGGGTGCCGTAGCGGGTCTGATTGCGGGCTTGCCGTCCCTCAGGGTGCGGGGGCTGTACTTTGTGCTGTCGACCTTTGCACTGCACTACCTTGTGGTGTTTGTGTTCATGGAGTACCAGTTCAAGTTTTTCAGCGTGGTGGGTATCCCCTACAACGCTGCATCCTTGGGCGCTTGGGAGCTCAACACACCGATGCGTTGGTATTTCTTTTTGTTGCCCCTGGTGGTCATCACCTACTGGTTGTTGCGCAACAGCTTGAACACGCGTGAGGGCCGCGCCATGCAAGCCATGCGCGACCATGAACTGGCGGCCACAGCCAGCGGCATTGATGTGCGCTTTCTTCGCTTGAAAGCTTTTTCTTTCAGCTCTGCCATTGCGGCGGTTGCAGGTGCGCTGTTTGCCTACTACCTGAGCAACGTGACGTCCGAGTACTTTGGGATCCAGTTTGCGATTCAATTCATCGCCATGATCATCATTGGCGGCATGGGCTCCTTGCCGGGGGCCTTGGTGGGTGCGGCGGTGTGGCTGCTGTTGCCCTCGGTGATCACCGGCATGGCCTCGCAAATGGGTGACAGCACGGGCTTGCTCAGAAGTGCGTTTGTGGACCACAAACCCCAGTTGGTGCAAGCCATCTTCGGCTCATTGGTGGTGGTGTTGCTGATTTTTGCCCCATGGGGCATTGCGGGAATGGCCAGCCGAATCAAAGCTCGCATGAGCGCCATGTGGGACAAATCATGAGCGCTGCTCTAGAGATTCGCGATCTGTCGGTTCGCTACGCCAGCAAAGGGTTTGCGCTGGACGGTGTCAACTTGACCATTCCAAAAGGAAGCATCGTCGCTCTGCTGGGTGCCAACGGAGCGGGCAAGACCACCTTGATACGCTCGGTCTCCGGCCTGCTGCCTTTGCACAGCGGCCAGATCACCGGCGGCAGCATACACATGGACGGTCAATCCATCTTGAACATGGCTTCCCACAAGTTGGTGCGCATGGGCATGGGCCAGGTGCCAGAGGGCAGGCTGGTGTTCAAACAGTTGACGGTGGAAGAAAACCTGCGGGTGGGTGCGGCCGTGCTGCCCCGCTCCACCGAGAAAGAACGCATGGACGCGGTGTACGATTTATTTCCCCGCCTGCTTGAGCGGCGCACACAGTCTGCCGGCTGGCTCTCGGGTGGCGAGCAGCAAATGCTGGCCTTGGGCCGCGCCCTGGTCACTCAGCCCAGATTGCTGTTGGTCGACGAGCTCTCACTGGGCTTGGCGCCGCTGATCGTCAGCGCCATTTACAAGCAACTCAAAATGGTGGGCGAGACCTTGGGTGCGTCCATCTTGGTGGTGGAACAAAACGCCAGGTTGGCACTGGACTTTGCCTCCACCGCCTATGTGCTGGAGCGCGGACGCATCTCGCTGCACGGCACCGCCGCCGAGGTCGCCGCCAGCGACTTGGTGCGCGAGTCCTACCTGGGCGTGGCCCAAAAAGGAGCGGCGTCATGAGCTCGCCCATGCTTGAAGTCACCGAGCTTTTGATGCAGTTTCAGGGCTTGACGGCGCTGGACCGGGTGTCATTTTCAATGGATGAGGGCTCCATCACCTCGCTGATGGGCCCCAATGGTGCAGGCAAGACCACCATGTTCAACTGCATCACGGGCATGTACACGCCCACCAGCGGCCAGGTCCATTTCAGGACCCAGGACATCACGGCCAGACCGGCCTATGAGGTTTCGCGCCACGGCATTGCCCGCACCTTTCAAAACCTGGCGCTATTTTCAGGGCTGTCGGTCATCGATAACCTCTTGGTGGGCTCTTACCTGCAAGGCTCCAGCGGCGTGCTGCAAGGTGCATTCAAATCCCCACAGGCCCGTAAGGAGCAGGCGCAGTCGCTGGAGGCGGCCTACACCGTGCTGGATTACCTGGGCCTGACCGACACGGCCAAACTGCTGCCAGGCGAGTTGTCCTATGGCCGGCAAAAACAACTCGAATTTGGCCGGGCTTTGATGCAAAAAGCCAAGCTGGTGCTGCTTGATGAACCCATGGCCGGCATGAGCAGCTCAGAAAAAGACGTGATGACCTCTTTGATCAAGCGGGTGCGCCGCGAGATGGGCGTGAGCTTCATGCTGGTCGAGCATGATGTGCCTGTGATCATGGACATCTCAGACAAGATTGTGGTGCTCGACTTTGGCAAAAAAATCGCTGAAGGCACGCCCAGCGAGGTGCAAAACAACCCTGCTGTGATTGCCGCTTACCTGGGGACGTGAGGCCTGCAAACGCTCAGCTTTGGGCGGCTTGCAATTTGTGCTGGCCTGCCCGTCGCTGACGCTGGAGCTGTTGGCGGTAAAAAGCCGGGTCCAACTCCAAGGCATAGCGAGCGCTCTGCGGGTAGTTGCGCCGCAGATAGTCTTGCTCCTGAGCCATGACTTGGCGCATCCGAGGCTCTGAGGGCAGCACTTGCGTGCCTGCGACAAGCTCTGTTATCCACTGGGCCTGATCGTCCATCATTCGGATGTTGCCGCCACCGGCCACATTGAACATCCCAATGAAATACAGCCCCTGGTGGCGGGGATGCACCACTCTAAGAAACAGGTCCAGCTGGTGCCCATTCAGTGGCTTGAGCTCTGGCGCCAAAAAAGGCAGATCAACGTGGTAGCCCGTGCCCGCGATGATGGTGTCAAACACTTCGACGTGCCCGTCGCTGAACTCGACCTCTAGGCCCTTCACGTTGCGTATGCCAGGACGTGCACGGATGCGGTCCCACACGAAATGGGCCATCAAGCTGGGATGGCTGGTTGGGTGTGTCCGTGTTTGTGGCGTCACAAACCCCCACTGCTCCATGCGGCCATGCACCACGCGGGTGAGCGTTTGGCGCATGAAACGGCGCAGCGGCCAAGGCATCCAGGGCTTTTCAAGCCGGCCGAGCACGCGCGACGTCGGCACGCCAAAGAGCATGCGCGGCATCACCAGCACAGGGGAGCGGGCCGACAGCACGGTGCTGCGGGTGATGGTGCAAATGTCAGCCGCAATGTCTACGGCACTGTTGCCCACCCCCACCACCAACACACGCGTGTCTCTGAAGGGCTCAGGCACCCGGTAACTGTGTGAATGCAAATACTCCCCGCTGAACTGCGAGCGCCATTCAGGGTGCGCGGGTCGGTTTTGATGGCCGCTGCCCACGACCACCGCATCGAACACCTTGTCGCTGCCGTCGGCCAGCGTGACTCGCCATTGAGTTCCCTGCGCTTGCACCTGCTGGACCTTTACACCAAAGCGAATGTGAGGCATCACCCCAAAAAAGTGGGCATAAGCCGCCAAGTAGCTGTACACCTGCTTGTGGTCTGGGTACAGCGGTGCATCGGCAGGAAAAGGAAAGTCAGCATAGGCCGTGACCCGATTTTCAGAGTTAAGGTGCAAAGACGCATAGGCCGCAGAGATGCCGTTATCGTTCTCATACACCCACAAGCCACCCACTTGGCTGCCCATTTCGTAGACGGTGACTTCTGCGCCTATGCTCAACAGGTGTTTGGCTGCACACAGCCCAGCTGCGCCAGCGCCTATGACAGCCACGCGTCTGGCCTGGCCGGGGATGGGCAAATGAGGGTCCGCGCTCATGGCCGCACAGCCATGTCTGAGGGTGTGTGGCTTTGAGCAGTAGAAGCATCACCCAGCCCTGCCCTTTTGAAACCCTCATAGTTGTTGGCGGCGATGCGATCGCACTCGGCCCTGTACAGACCAATCTTGCTCACATAGGGCATGAACACCCGTGGTTTGCCAGGAACATTGGCGCCCAAGTACCAGGACTTGGCCAAGGGGAACAGTGTTTTATCGGCCGCCTCATTGACATGCGTGACCCAGCGCGTTTGCGCCGACTGTTCAGCCTCAATGGTGCTCAAGCCGTCGCGCCGCATATCGTCCAGACAGCGGGCGATCCAATCCACATGTTGCTCTACCCCCACCACCATATTGACCAACACCGAGGGACTGCCCGCGCCTGTGATGATGAACATATTGGGAAAACCCACCGTCATCAAACCCAAGAAGGTGCCTGGACCGTCGCGCCATTGCTCCCGCAGTGACACTCCATCCCGTCCTGTGATGTCAATTTGCAGCACCGCTCCAGTGAGCGCGTCATAACCGGTGGCGCACACCAACGCATCAAGTGGGAATGCTTCATCGCGAGTCCATACGCTGTCATCAGTGACGCTTTCAATCGGCGTGGCTTGGAGGTCCACCAAACGCACATTGGGCCGGTTGTAAGTTTCAAAGTAGTCGATATCCACGCAAATACGTTTGGTACCCAAGGGATGGTCTTTGGGACACAGGGCCTGTGCGACCGCAGGGTCGTGCACCACTCGGCGTATCCGCTCGCGCACAAAGTCGGCCACGGTGTCGTTGGAGGTCTTGTTGACCATGAGGTCGGTGAAGGCATGGACAAAGTTGACGCCACCTTTGTTCCAGCGCCGCTCATATTCGCGCTCGCGGTCTTGGTCTGACACCTCAAAGGCTTTTTTATCGCTGAACTCATAAAGCGTGCCCACTTCGCGCGCTCGTGCGCGATGCGCGGGGTAAGCCTGCTTGAAGGCCTTCTGATCCTCATGTGACAAAGGGGTGTTGCGCGCAGGAATTGAGAAATTCGGCGTGCGCTGAAACACATTCAGCTGCAATGCTTGCTTGGCGATTTGCGGAATCACCTGAATGCCTGAGGAACCTGTGCCAATCACACCCACCCGCAGGCCCGTGAAGTCCACACCTTCATGTGGCCAGTGACCGGTGTGGTGGACAGGGCCCTTAAAGCGTGAGATGCCCGGAACCTCAGGCAAACGAGGAACAGACAAGGCGCCCGTGGCCATCACGCAAAAACGAGCGTCAAACACCTCGCCTTGCTCGGTGTGCACCTGCCAGTGCTCGCACTGCTCGTCAAAGCGCATGGCCCGCACGCGGGTGTTGAATTGAATGTCCGGGCGCAATTCAAAGCGCTGCGCGACATGCTGCAGGTAGCGCAAAATTTCTGGCTGGCTGGCGTATTTCTCGCTCCACTCCCACTCCTGTTCGAGCTCAGAAGAAAAAGAATAGGAGTACTGCAGGCTTTCAACGTCGCAGCGCGCCCCAGGATAACGGTTCCAATACCAAACGCCGCCTACGTCGGCAGCCGCTTCAAGCACACACACCTTCCAGCCCATGCTGCGCAATCTGTGCAGCGCATACAGGCCCGCAAAGCCGGCGCCTATGACAATTGCGTCCACGCTTGTATGCTGTCCGTTTGAGAACTTTCCGTTTTCGCTCATGTGGCCTCCAAAGGGCTGAATGGCTTGATGCCTGTGCAATGAAAATGAATGATTTATTTTCGAAGTTTCGAATAAGATCTCGGTTTTTCGATAATTTTAGCTTGTTGGACCAGCACTTCAAGCGCCGCTTGTCGCCCAAGAGCCAAGCATCGGCCATTTGCACAAGCCCATGAAGCTGCCAAAGCAAATTCATCACACTTTGATGCACAGTTGTTTGTTCCATGTTTCAAAATTCACCGCTGCGCCACCCCGTATTTAGCTTGTTTTACAGCGGCTGTGTGTGCACCGCCTTGGGCTACACCATGCAGGGCACTTTAGCGGCCTGGCTGATGGCGACGCTGTCCACTTCGGCCGTGATGGTGGCCCTGGTGCAGACGGCCACCGCAGGCCCGGTGCTGGTGTTGGGCTTGATTGCAGGCTTTGTGGCCGACAGCATGGACCGCAGGCGCATGATTTTGATCACCCAATGGGTCATGTTGGCTGCGGTGCTGGCCCTGAGCGCCATGGAATCCACACACCACCTCACACCCGCTGTGCTGCTGTCATTGACTGTGCTTGTCGGTGTTGGCTTTGCTTTTTACTTGCCCGCCCAAATGGCCAGCATCCAAAGCATGGTCACGCGTGCAGAGTTGCCTGCCGCATCGGCACTCAACGCGGTGGCTTTCAATGCGGCACGGGCGGTGGGCCCTGCCTTCGCAGGTGCGCTGGTCATTGGCTTGAGTGCCGGCAGCGCACTGCTGGCCAGTGCTGCTTTTTTTATGGTGACCATCGCCATCGTTTACCGCTGGCAACCAGGTCCACAACTGCTGCCGGGGCCCACAGAAGGCTTGCTCAAAGGTGTTCAAGCAGGTTTGCGCTTCGCCTGGCATTCGCAGGCGCTGCGCGCCGTCACAGCACGCAATGTGAGTTTCAGTTTTTGCGCCAGCGCGTTTTGGGCCTTGCTGCCTTTGATAGCCAAAGAACAACTGCGCGCCGGTGCCGGGGGCTTTGGGCTGCTGTTCACCGCCTTTGGTTTGGGTGCCATTTTTGGCGCCTGGTTAACACCTGCCTTGATACGCCGCACCTCGCTGAACGCCACCACCAACTGGGGGGCGTTGGTCTGGGCCGCCGCTGTGGCCGTGGTGGCCTGGGCCGACTGGCCCAGCGCGATCATTGGCGGTGCGTTTGTGGCCGGCAGTGCTTGGGTGGCGGTGTTGTCCAGCCTGTCGGCGGGAACCCAAAGCCGAGCACCCACATGGATGCGTGCACGTGCAGTGTCTATTTACATCGTAGGCACCCAGGCAGGCTTGGCCATTGGCAGTGCCGTTTGGGGCACGGTGGCCAGTTTGATAGGTGTTCGCTTGGCCTTGCTGTGCTCGGTGGGGGTGTTGTTGGTGGCTTATGTCTTGTTGCGGCAACTGCGTATACAGCCTGGCACAGAAGCCGATACATTACCCAACCCTTCGGTGGCTGAGCTGAGCATCACACACACACCTGACCCAGAGGATGGACCCGTGTTGATTCAATTTGAATACCACATTGACCTCGTCTATCAGGCTGAATTTGTACAGGCCATGGACGCTGTGGGCCCAGCCCGTAGGCGCAGTGGTGCCAGCAATTGGGGGGTGTTCAGAGACCTCAATGACAGCAGCAGATTTGTGGAGCGCTATGTCATCACGTCATGGGCAGATTACCTTCGCCAGCGTGAACGCATGACCCAGGCCGATAAACTGCGGCACGAGAAGGCCACACGTTTTCAAAAAGCAAATGTGCCCATCAAATTGTCCAGGTTCATCGGTGTGGAGGCTGGCAGTCTCAGCGGCGACAAAACCATCGCCTAAGATCTGAATGAACAAAGTTCATCGTGCTTTCAATCAATTCATCCATGCTCCGCTATCAAACCATCCCCGTCACCGCCTTTGCCCAAAACTGCTCTTTGGTATGGGACGACGACAGCTTGCAAGCCGCTGTGATCGACCCCGGCGGGGACTTGGAGCGTTTGTTGTCCGAGGTCGAGCGCCTGGGTTTGAAACTCGGACAAATTTGGCTGACCCATGCACACATTGACCACGCAGGCGGCACGGCCGCTTTGGCACGCCGCTCAGGGTTGCCCATTGTGGGCCCACACCCGGGCGACCAGTTCTGGATCGATGGCTTGCCGCAACAAAGCCGCATGTTTGGTTTTCCAGAGGCGCAAACCTTCACACCCACGCGCTGGTTGTACGACGGTGACCAAGTGAAAGTGGGGGCGCATGTGCTCCATGTGCGCCACTGCCCGGGCCACACGCCTGGCCATGTGGTGTTTTATTCGCCCGAAATTCAACGCGCTTTTGTAGGTGACGTGCTCTTTGCGGGCAGCATTGGACGGACAGACTTTCCGCAGGGCAATCATGGCCAGCTCGTTCAAAGCATCACTGAGCGCTTGTGGCCCATGGGCGATGACACCGTCTTCATTCCAGGCCATGGGCCAGAAAGCAGCTTTGGCCAAGAGCGGCAAAGCAACCCGCATGTGGCAGACCGGGTGCTCAATCGTTGAGTTTTGAGGCTTGAAGTCTGAGCCAATGACAACACTGTGGACAGAAATGGGACAAGGACCGTGTTATCCACAGCACAAGGCGTGTGCGCCAAGTTGTTCATGAAAGCGTGACAGCAGGGCAAGCCCGCCACGCACACGGTTTAAAGATAGCTAAGCCCTTGTCCATACAGGTGATTTTTGACTTGTCCACAAAAACAGGCTTGCTCTACTAACTACTACTACTCTTCAATAAAGAAATTCATAAGAAGATAGAAAAAAACCAGCTGAAATCAGAACATCCTCAAACCCGTCAAATGGACACTTGGCCAAAAAATTTGGTCACCGGACAACCCAGCTTTTGGAAAAAAGGCCTTTGAGAAGCGTTTTAAAGCGCCCACAGGCGCTTTAAAACAAGTTTTGACACCCGCCCCCTGGACCCTCGTATAAAGCGCTTCAAGCACACGCGACTTCGTCTGACAACAAAGTCTGGCGCGGCTTTCAGGATGTGTTTTTACACTTGTGAAAAGGCAAGACCATGGCGCGCAAACAGGCTAAAAGTTAGGGCAAATCCATGCCAAATCGGCAAGGCTCTGGCGGCAAAGCGGCCAGTGTGGCCCAACAACAGGGCGAAAAGGTTTCTATGCAAAAAAATGAAACCCGTCGCAACGATCAAAATCAAAGCGACAAAGACAAGCGAGCCCACACTGGCGCACCTAGAGGCAGAAAAAAGCACTGAGCCCAGGCGAAAAAAAACCTCTTTGTTGAAAAAGAGGCCTTTTTAAAGGGGAAGTCAAAGAACTCTCGCTCTTGAGCACCGCAGCGCTTACTTGGCGTCGGGCAACTCGATTTTGACTTCCAGCACGTCCAGGTTGTCCTGGCGCTCCAGATTGACTTTGATGTCGTCTGGGTTGATTTTGATGTACTTGCAAATCACGGCCACCAGGTCGCGCTGCAACTGGGGCAGGTAGTCCGGTTGGTGGTTGCGGTTGCCTGTGCGCTCGTGCGCCAAGATAATTTGCAGGCGCTCTTTGGCAACACTGGCGGTTTTTTTCTTCTCGCCCAGAAGGAATGAGAGGAAAGAGGCCATTTACTTGCCTCCGAACAGGCGTTTGAAAAAGCCTTGTTTTTGTGCTTCTGTGAAGCGCAAAGGCTTGTCTTCACCTAAAAAGCGGTCAATCACATCTTTGTAGGCTTCAGACACATCGCTGCCCTGCATGTGGATAGTGGGCAGGCCCTGGTTTGACGCTTGCAGCACGGTTTCAGACTCAGGGATCACACCAATGAGCTTGATGCGCAAGATGTCTTTAATGTCTTCAAGCGAGAGCATTTGGCCCTGGTCCACGCGGTTCGGGTTATAGCGCGTGATCAACAAGTGTTCTTTGACCGGCTCTGAGCCTTCAATGCCGCGCTTGGTTTTGCTTGACAGCATGCCCAAAATGCGGTCGGAGTCGCGCACCGACGAGACTTCGGGATTGGTCACGATCAAGGCCTCGTCGGCAAAGTGCATGGCCATCAATGCGCCGGTTTCAATGCCGGCGGGTGAATCGCACACCACATAGTCAAAACCCATTTCGCCCAAGTCTTTGAGCACACGCTCTACGCCATCTTGGGTCAGGGCTTCTTTGTCACGTGTTTGCGAGGCGGCCAGCACAAAGAGGTTCTCACACTGCTTGTCTTTGATCAGCGCTTGATGCAAGTTGGCTTCGTTGTGGATGACGTTGATGAGGTCGTACACCACGCGCCGCTCGCAGCCCATGATCAGGTCGAGGTTGCGCAGGCCAACGTCAAAGTCGATCACTGCTGTTTTAAAACCGCGCAAGGCCAAGCCGGCGGCAAAGCTGGCGCTGGTGGTGGTTTTGCCCACACCGCCTTTGCCGGAGGTCACCACAATGATTCGTGCCATGAGTGATAGTCTTTCTTCTTATTGCTGGTTCAATGAACAGGCGGGTTGAGTGTGTGTGTAACTGGTGCAAGTGAAGGGGCAACTGAGTTGGCTTGGGTCATGCCAGGGCCTCCATCACCAGTTTGTCGCCATCGCCGCTTGATTGCAGACTCACCATGGCGGGCTTGCCGCGCACATGGGCGGGCAGTGCCACGTCGCTGGTGCGGTAAATGCCAGCAATGGAAATCAGCTCGGCCTCCAGGCTAAGCGCAAAAATGCGTGCCTCGGTGTTGCCGCGCGCACCGGCCATGGCCTTGCCGCGCAGGGGGGCGTACACATGGATGTGGCCGTCGGCAATGACTTCAGCGCCCGCATTGACCATGGCCATGATCACCAGGTCGCGGCCGCGGGCATAGACCTGTTGGCCAGAGCGCAATGGTCGGCTGATGACCATGGCGCCCAGCGGTGCTTCAGGGGGCGTGGATACAGCCGCCGGTGCTGGAGAAGCCGCTGGGGACTCGGCTTGTGTTTGCTCGGCGGCTGGCGATGCGCTGGCCACCACGCGGGCATCTGGTGCGGGCAACAAGCCGCAGGCCAGACCGGCAGCCATGTGCTCCGGCGTGCCACCTCGCAGTGCGATGGCTTTGATTTTGTAGCTGGTCAGCAGTTGTAAAAGGGCTTTAAAGTCGATGGCATCTGCCGGCGCTGCGTTGCGTTTGGCGGCCGCAGTCAGCGGCGTGAGGTCGATCACCAGGGGGTCGTTGTCAAAAAAATCTGGAATATCACCAAAGCGCTGGGCCAGGTCTTGGGTCAGCACTTGCAGGTTGGCTGTCTTCAGCAGCAGGGCCACCAATGGCAGGTTGGCGCTCTTGATTTCAAAAGAGACAGGGGGTGAAGAAGGAGCCTGGTGGGCAGCAGTCATGAAAAGGTGTTCGAGGCGAAAGGTATGGACGGGTGTTCCGTTAGAGTTATAGGTATGAGCCTGCTCGAATTGAAGCAAATTTTAACAGTCAGACGCTGCCGCACAAGCGCCTTATTTCCCCTCTTTTAAGGACAAGGGGTGCAGCACAAACAAGCTGCCAGCCAATAAAAAGTAAACCAACCAGCGGGTTACCAAAGACAGGCATAAGCCCGCACACTGGCCACGACCTCGGCCCACGCGATTTGCCGTGCTTGCTGCACCGTCAAACAGTCACCCCCGTCAAAAAAGGCGATCAGCAGTGCCAGCTTGGGCGGGCTTATTCCAAATGCTGGGGCTGGTGCATGGGCAGCCAGCCGGTCCATAAAGGGCAGTGCCTGAGCACCCGGAATACAAAAAGACTGCGCACCACCCGCCACCAACTGGTTTCTTTCAACTCCTCGGCCAGCACTTCATTCTGGCTACCCAGGGCCCAATGTGTTGTCATGGCTGGGGTGGCAGAGCCCGGGGGCCTTGTGGGGTGGTTTAAAGCACGATGTGCGCGGCCAGGGGGGCGTGGTCTGACAGGTGGGACCAAGGTTGACGAGGCAGCACCACAGGCGAATAGGCCACGGCGTTGCGCACGTAAATGCGGTCCAGCTGCAGCAGCGGCATGCGCGCTGGAAAGGTGCGCGCAGGCCGACCGTTGGCTTTGACAAACACCTCATGCAGGCCCGCGCCTTTTTCCAGCAGAGCGTTGGCGCTGCGGCGCCAATCATTGAAGTCGCCCGCCACCACCACAGGCGCGTCGCTGGGCAGGTCTTGCCTGACCATGCGGCACAGCATGTTCATTTGCAGGCGCCGGTGGGCTTCCAGCAGGCCCAGGTGCACGCAAAAGGCATGCACCTGGCCGCGCCCCTCGGGCAATGCCAGTACGCAGTGAAGCAGGCCGCGCCGCTCTGGGCCGCGGATGGAAATATCGCAGTTTTCGGTGTGCGTGATGGGAAACTTGGACAGCACGGCGTTGCCGTGGTGGCCGTCGGTGTAGACCGCGTTGCGGCCATAGGCGTACTGAGGCCAAATGCTGTCGGCCAAAAACTCGTAATGCGGTGTTTCTGGGTAGTTGTCCCAGCGCCCGGGGTGGGTGGTGTGACCGCCGGCCACCTCTTGCAGGAACACCACGTCAGCACCCACTTGGCGCACGGCTTCGCGCAGCTCATGGAGCATGAACTTGCGGTTGAACGCGGTAAAGCCTTTGTGGATGTTCACGGTGAGCACCTTGAACGAGAAGTCAGAAGTGGCAGGCGGTGGCTGGCCCAGCCGCACGGGTTTGAGGGCCAAGGCCTGGCCGGTTTTGTCATTGCGCTGGACGAGCATGGATGTTGTGTGCGGCGACGCGGTGAAAGGCTGCGGTGATGCCTTGTTTGTACCGTGTCAAGTGCGACAAGCCGTGTAGGACGCAGAGCAAGCGGCCGCGCCCAGGCATCGCCAATCCCAGGACAAGCGGTTTATCTTTGATTGCTTTGAAGCTTTTCATGCGCTGGACAAAGCGCTTTCCTATACTGCATCTATTCACTCACAAGGACTTGAAAAATGGCTTATCTGCTGGTTGGTTTGCTGCTGTTTTTGGGCGTCCACTCCTTGCGCATCTTCGCAGACGGCTGGCGTACACAGCAGGTAGCGCGCATCGGGCCTTTGCCTTGGAAGGGGCTGGTCAGCGTGCTCTCGCTGGCCGGCTTTGCGCTGCTGGTGTGGGGTTGGGGCATGGCCAGGCAAACGCCTGTGGTGCTGTGGCAGCCGCCCGTGGGCATGCGGCACGCCGCCTCGCTGCTGACCTTGCTGGCCTTTGTGCTGCTGGCCGCTGCTTACGTGCCGGGCAACGCCATCAAGGCGCGCTTTCACCACCCCATGGTGCTGGGCGTCAAAACCTGGGCCTTGGCGCATTTGCTGTCCAACGGAAGTGTGGCCCATGTGGTGCTCTTCGGGTCATTTTTGGCCTGGGGTGTGCTGCTGTTTATTGCTTCGCGCCGGCGTGACCGCCGCGAGGCCACGGTGTACGCACCCGGGCGCCTGGCGCCTACGCTGGTGACTGTGGTGGTGGGCGTGGCGGCCTGGGCCGTTTTTGCCTTTAAACTCCATGGGATGTGGATAGGCGTGAGGCCTTTTGGCGGCGCGATGTGAATGGCGCCTAGTGAAGGGCGCTGGTTGAGCTGACGCACGGGCCACCAGAAGGCGCCACCAAGGGCCCGTGCTGTTTTTAAAGCCCGCGGGGTGTCAGCTCAAGGTGAGCCAAGCGGGTTCAGCTTTGACCTCTACCGCCGTGCATGCCGTGGCCGTGGCCGTGGCCGTGTCCGCGCGTTTTCATCATGCGGGCAGTTTCCGCATCAAAGACCTTTTGCTGCTCTGGGCTGAGTGCGGCGTACAAGGCTTTGGTGGCGTCGGCGCGGCGGTCCATGAAGGCGTTCATCTCTGATTGGTGCTGGGTGCGCATGGCTTTCATGCGCTCTAAGCGCTCGGGCGTGCTCAGCTGCGCCAAATCTTGGCCTGCTCCAGGCGCGGTATGGGGCGTGGGCCGTGCTTGCAGCACGCCTGTGAAGCCGGTCCAGGCCGCGTCTTGCGTGGGCGCCAGTTGCAGCTTGGCTTTGAGCTCTTGCAGGTGCTTGGCCTGCCGGGCTTGCATGCGTTCGTTCATGCGTTCGTTCATGTGGCCCGAGTGCCCAGCCTTGTCCCCGCCCTCATGGTGGCCCTGGTGCACGCCTTGGTGGGCTGGCCCAACGGGCATGGCGGGTGTGGTGCCAGTGGTTTGGGCCTGGGCGAGCAAGCTGGCCGTGCCCAGCAGCAGCATCAGGGTGTGGCGGCGAAAAGTAAAAGCGTGTCGTGGCGTCATGGTCTGTTCCTTGGGTGTCGGCAAGCCCTTGCTGGCCGTGCCTTCAGTGTCTGTCGCCCATGTGTCTGTCGCATGCGGGTGCGGTGAGTGGATGTAAAGATGGGGTGAAGGCTTCAGTGGCAAGCCGCGCTGCTTGGCTGGCCAGCGAGCGTGTCCAGAATCGGGCAATCAGGCCGCTCGTTGCCGCCGCAGCCCTCCATCAGGTGGGCCAGGGTGTGCTGCATGTCTTGCAAGGCCGCCACGCGCTGGCTGAGCTCGTCAAGGTGCTTTTGGGCAATGCGCTTGACCTTGGCGCTGGCGCGCTGCTTGTCTTTCCACAGGCCCACCAGCTCGCCGATTTCGGCCATGGAAAAGCCCAGGTCGCGGGCGCGTTTGATGAAGCGCAGCACATGCACGTCGGCCGGGCTGTACTGGCGGTAGCCCTTGTCCGTGCGCTGTACGCGGCCCAGCAGCCCCAGCAGCTCGTAGTGCCTGACCATCTTGGCCGACACGCCCGACTGCTCGGCCGCCTGGCCGATGTTCACGGGCGCATCGCAAGGAGCAGAAATTTCAGGCAACTTGGTAGCCCTCGTTGGTGATGGCCTGGGCCAGGGCCAGTCGCGGGAGCCCGCTGTGCACCTGCACTTGCTTGGCGCTGCGGTCAATCTGGACTTGGGCTTGCGGGTCCAGGGCCAGTACGGCTTGGGTGATGGCGCGCTCGCAGTGGTTGCAGCTCATGCCGGTGACGGTGAAATGCTGGTTCATCAAAGACCTTTGAGGTGTGTCAAACCAGCATAGTCTCAAGCTTGCCACCATGGCAAGGTCAAGCGGGGCCATGGGGCTGGCATTTGACCGACGTCAACCCGCGCTCAAAAGCCTTGACCCTGACCCCGTGTCAAGGTTTAAGCTGACCTGCATGAACCACCACGCTGACGCCTTGAATGCGCCTGCACCGCCCGACGAGCTCAGCCTGGACCTGGGCATAGACGGCATGACTTGTGCGTCTTGCGTGATGCGCGTGGAGCGGGCCATTCAAAAAGTGCCTGGCGTGCATTCAGCCAGCGTGAACTTGGCCACCGAGTCGGCGCGGGTGCGCATGCAGCCTTCTGCGGAAGCTGCGGCCTTGGTGCGCCGGGCGGTGCGCGAGGCCGGCTACGGCGTGCGCGAGCAAGTGCTGGCCGATGAGCTGGCCCCACCGCCTGCCTGGGCCGGCTTTGGGCCGGTGGCCTGGGGTCTGGCTTTGTCTTTGCCTTTGGTCTTGCCCATGCTGGCTGAACCCTTGGGCGTGCACTGGATGCTGCCTGCATGGTTGCAGTTTGCGCTGGCCACACCGGTCCAGTTTGTGTTGGGCGTGCACTTTTACCGGGCCGCTTGGTACGCGCTCAAGGCCGGCACGGGCAATATGGACCTGCTGGTGGCTGTGGGCACCTCGGCAGGTTGGGGCTTGTCGGTGTGGCTGTGGCTGACGGCCGAGCCGGGGCAGATGACGCACCTTTACTTTGAGGCCTCGGCCGTGGTCATCACCCTGGTGATGCTGGGCAAGTGGCTGGAGCTGCGCGCCAAGCGGCAAACCACCTCGGCCATACGCGCTTTGCATGCGCTGCGCCCGCCGCTGGCCCATGTGATGCTCAAGTCGGGCGAGACGGTGGATGTGCCCGTGTCCGAGGTTTTGTGTGGCGATGTCGTGGTGGTGATGCCGGGTGAGCGCATGCCGGTGGACGGCGAGCTCAGCGAGGGCCACACGCAGGTGGACGAGTCCATGCTCACCGGCGAGCCCTTGCCCGTGGCCAAGGCGCCTGGCGCGCTGCTCACGGGCGGCAGCATCAACGGCGACGGCCAAGTGCGCATGCGCGTGACGGCCGTGGGCGCGGACACCGTGCTGGCCCGCATCATTGGCCTGGTGGAAGACGCGCAGGCTGGCAAGGCGCCCATTCAGCGTTTGGTGGACCAGGTCTCGGCGGTGTTTGTGCCGGTGGTCATGCTGGTGGCGCTGGCCACCCTGGTGGGCTGGCTGTGGGCGGGTGAGTCGGTGGAGGTGGCGCTCATCCGCGCGGTGGCGGTGCTGGTGATTGCCTGCCCCTGCGCGTTGGGTTTGGCCACGCCGGTGGCCATCATGGCGGGCACCGGGGTGGCGGCGCGCCACGGCATCCTCATCAAAGACGCGCAGGCGCTGGAGTTGGCGCACCAGGCGCGCGTGGTGGCTTTTGACAAGACGGGCACGCTCACCGTGGGCAGGCCGCGCTTGGTGGCGTTTGAGGTGCTGGCTGACGCTGCGCAGACTCAGGATGCGGCGGCTGCAGACGCCTTGGCCGTGGCGGCCAGCTTGCAAAGCGGCAGCGAACACCCCTTGGCCCGGGCGGTGGTGAATGCCGCCCGAGAGCAAGGTTTGAGCGTGGTTGCCGCGCAAGCGCTGCAGGCCGTGCCCGGGCGCGGCCTGCAGGGCCAGGTGGGCGGCCACAGCCATGCGATTGTCAGCCTGGCATGGCTGCAAGAGCTCGGTGTGCCGCTGGGCGGTTTGCAGCTTGCCGCCGAGCAGCAACAAGCGCAAGGTGCCACGGTGTCTGTGCTGCTCAGGCAAGAGCTGGCCTCGGCAGGCGCCAGTCCGCCAGCCCAGATGCAGGTGGTGGCCTTGATGGCCTTTGCCGACGAGCCCAAGCCCGAGGCTCAAGCAGCCCTGGCGGCCTTGCGTGCGCGTGGCCTGCAGCTGCGCATGATTTCGGGTGACAACCGCGCAGCGGCTCTGGCCATGGGCCAGCGCTTGGGGCTGGCGCCTGAGGAGGTGATGGCCGAGGTGTTGCCGGGCCAAAAGGCCGAGCGCGTGGCCGAGCTCAAAGCGGCTTTGAACGGCCACGGCGCGGTGGTGATGGTGGGCGACGGCGTGAACGACGCGCCTGCGCTCGCGGCCGCCGACGTGGGCATGGCCATGGGCACAGGCACCGACGTGGCCATGCACGCGGCGGGCGTGACGCTGATGCGCGGCGACCTGGCCCTGGTGGCGGCGGCACTCGATATTTCGCACCGCACCGTCATCAAGATTCGGCAAAACCTGTTTTGGGCCTTTGCCTACAACGTGGCTGGCATCCCGCTGGCCGCGCTGGGCTACCCCAACCCGGTGGTGGCGGGCGCGGCCATGGCGCTGTCGAGTGTGAGCGTGATGGCCAATGCGCTCTTGCTCAAGCGCTGGCGGCCCAAGGCGAGCCGCTGAACCCAGAGTCTGGCGGGGCTGGCTGTGTCAAGCCCGCCCGCCAGCTCAGCCCGGTTCAGGCTTATTCGGCTTTGGCGCCCGACTTTTTCACATACTCGGCCGTGCGCACGGTCTCGGTGCGCATGAGCGCACTCATTTGCTCGGGCGTGCCGCCCATGGCCGACATGCCCTGGCTGGTCATTTGCTTTTCTACAAAGTCGCGGTCGGCCAAGATGGTGTTGATGGTCGCGTTGAGCTTGTCCACCACGTCTTTGGGGGTGCCGGCGGGGGCCAAAAAGCCATACCAGGCGCCCATGTCCAGCTCGCCAAAACCGGCCTCGGTGAAGGTGGGCACGTCGGGCAGCAAGGGCACGCGTTTGTCGCCGCTGACGGCCAGCACCTTGAGCTTGCCGCCGTTCAAGTGGCCTTGCAAGGTGGGAAAGGCGGGGAAGGTCAGCAAAATTTGGTTGCCCAGCACGTCGGTGAGCGCGGGGCCCGCGCCCTTGTAGGGCACATGAACGAGGTCGGAGGCGCCCGTGAGTTTCTTGAGCATTTCACCCATCAGGTGTGACTGGCTGCCCGCGCCAAAGGAGCCGTAGCTGAGGTCGCGCCGGCTGCGCATGTAGGTGGCCAGCTCGCGCATGTTTTGCACGGGTGTGACGGTGTTGACGGCCAGCGCCAGCGCCACATAGGTGACGGCGGCCACGGGCGTGAAGTCGCGCTGCACGTTGTAGGGCAGCTTGGCGTAGAGCACCGGGTTGGCCACAAAGGTGGCGTCGTTGGTGAACAGCAGGGTGTGGCCGTCAGGGGTGGCCTTGGCCACCAACTCGGCGCCAATGCCGGTGTTGGCGCCAGAGCGGTTTTCCACCACCACGGGTTGGCCCAGCAGCTCGCTCATGCGCTGGCCCATGCGCCGCCCGACGATGTCGGTGGTGCCGCCCGGTGCGTAGGGCACGATGATGCGCAAGGTCTTGCTCGGAAAGCTGGCCTGGGCCATGGCCGCGCCCGGCAGGGCGCATGCCAGGGCCAGGCCCAGCGAGGTCTGCAGCCATTGGCGGCGTGGTTGGGTGGGGTGGGTCATGTCGGTCTCCTGGATGTGTGCACTCGTTTTATGGGTCAAGCGCCCGGGCGCTGAGCGGAGGGCTTTGCGCGGGTCATCGCTATTGTGCGTGTTGGCAGTGGTCTGTAAACAAGCGTTTCCCCGCTACCCGCATGGGCGCTCAGGGGTAGCGAAAAGAGGCTGGATGTCTTGTGGCTGCGTGCACTCAAGCCAGCGCGGGGTAGTCGGTGTAGCCGGGGGCTGCGCCCCCATAGATGGTGGCTTTGTCCAGCGGGTTCAGGGCCGCGCCCTCTTTGAGGCGCCGCACCAGGTCGGGGTTGGCAATGAAAGGGCGGCCAAAGGCCACCAGGTCGGCGCCGTTTGCCAGCGCCTTTTCGGCCATGGCTAAGTCGTAGCCGTTGTTGACCATCCAGGCGCCACGGCCGCCGGCCTGGCGGTAGTGCAGCTTGAGCTCGGCGTAGTCGAAAGCTTGGCCTGGCACCTCGCGCGCACCGCCCGTGACGCCCTCGACCACATGCACATAGGCCAGGTTCAATGTGGCCAGCCCTTGCACCAGGTGGTTGAACAACGCCTGCGGGTCGCTGTCGTGCGCGTCGTTGGAGGTGGTCACTGGCGCCAGGCGTATGCCGCAGCGCTCGCCGCCTATGGCGTCGGCCACGGCGCGCGTGACTTCCAGCGAGAGCCGGCAGCGGTGGGCGATGCGGCCGCCGTAGTCGTCGCGCCTGTGGTTGCTGCCGTCTTTCATGAACTGGTCGAGCAAATAGCCGTTGGCGGCGTGGATTTCTACCCCGTCAAAGCCCGCTGTTTCTACCGCGTTGCGGGCGGCGACCTGGTAGCTGTGCACCAGTGCGGGCAGCTCCTCGGCGAGCAGCGCGCGCGGCGTGCTGGTCTCGACAAACTCGGCGCGGCCTTCTCTGATCAGCACGGTTTTGGCTTGTGCGCGCAGGGCCGAGGGCGCCACCGGTGCTTGGCCTAAGGGCTGCAGACTGTGGTGCGAGACGCGGCCCACATGCCACAGCTGCACCACCATCTTGCCGCCAGCCTGGTGCACGGCGTGGGTGATGCGCTTCCATCCATCGAGCTGCTCGGTGCCGTAAAGACCCGGCACGTCGGCATAGCCCTGACCTTGGTGGCTGATGGCGGTGGCCTCGCTGATGATCAGCCCGGCCGAGGCGCGCTGGGTGTAGTACACGGCCATGAGCGCGTTGGGCACGGCGTCTGGGGCGCGGTTGCGCGTCAGTGGCGCCATCACGATGCGGTTGGCCAGCCGCAGTTGGCCGACCTGTGTGGCGTCAAACAGCGCGGTGCTCACCGAAGCAAGCCCTCGGCTTTGAGGGCCGCTTGCACGCCCGGTCGCTCTGACATGCGCTGCCTGAAGGCGGCAATGTGGGCCAAGTGCGCGATGTCCACCTTGACCAGCTTGGCCCAGCTGGTGACCACAAAAAGGTAGGTGTCTGCCACATTGAACTCCTCGCCCATGAGGTAGGCGCGGCCGTCCAGCTGTTGGTCCACCCAGGCCAGGCGTGTCAGCAGGCGCTCTATGACTTGGGGCCTGTAGTCGGCGGGCGTGGCCGGGTTAAAAAGCGGTGCAAAGCCTCTGTGCAGCTCGGTGCCAATGAGGTTCAGCCAGGACTGCACCTGGTAGCGGGCCAAGCTGCCGTTGGCTGGCGCCAGCTGCTTGTCAGGCACCAAGTCGGCGATGTATTGCACGATGGCCGGGGTTTCTGACAGGCGTGTGCCGTCTTCCAGCTCCAACAGTGGCACATAGCCCAGGGGGTTGATGCTGTAGTAGTCGGTGCCATCGCTCAGCTGGTGCGTTTTGGTGTTGACTTTGACGGCCGTGAAAGGCAGGCCCGCCTCGTGCAGCACGATGTGTGGGGACAGGGAGCAGGCGCCGGTGGCGTAATAAAGTTTCATGGGATCTTTGGTGAGTAAAAGTCGATCTTAAGGCGCACGCCGGTCTCTGGCGAGCGCGGCAACAAGCTTAAAAGAAAGCGTGGCCACAGGTGTGTAAAGAAAGGTTCAAGAAGGGGCGCCATGGTCGACGCGCCAGCTGAGCAGCCCATCTGTTTGTTCTACAAAGCCATGGACGCCCCACTGAGCAGGCCGCTGCGGCACTAAGCATGCTTAGTTCAAGCCAGGCGGAGCGTTCACAGCAGCAAAGCGCTCAACGCCTGAGCGCACAAGGACACAGGCGCCCCTGCTTTGCCTTCAGCGCCTGCGCTGATCGCCCATCAACGGGAGAAAAACCAGACGTTCAATTTTTTGCAACCATGCGCTACATCGGCAGGCCGAAGGTTTGCCTTCCTTCTGCGCTGTTGCGAGCTGCTTTGTCTGTGAGCTTGTTGTGTCCCGCCTGCCTCTCCATGGGGCGGCGGGTGAATGACGGCGGTGTTTCCTTGTTACCGGCCGTGTGCACTGCCGGCTTCGACCCTGGGTGCGAGCCTGGGCGCTCTCCACTTGCCGCTGCGCAATTCAGCCCTGCACAGCCATGCCGCCCGCTGGCCTGAGGTTTTGTCGGCGCCCCAGACCACTTCTTCAGGCCCTGGTCGTCGCCTGCTGAGCTTGCGTGCGGGCATGGCCGAGCTGGTGCGGCCCAACCAGCTGCTAGCGCGCACCCGGCGCGAACTGACTCAGGTTACTTTGGAGCGAGCGGCCCGCATCATTGAGTTGAAGGCGCGCAATTGGCTCAGAGACGAGCTGTAGAAGCCAGCCTGCTGGCGATGTGTGCCTGTCAACGGGAGTGTCTTCATTCCAACATTCGCCGGCAGGCCGGCTCCCACAAAGTCAAAAAGGTCTCTTCGCAGGAGCCAGCGTGCAGGCGATGCGTGCTTGTCAGCGGGCATGAACGCAGGCCCACCTAAAAGCAGGGGTTTGCGCGACATCGCTCAAAGCCCCCTCCCTGAAGGTGGTTCTCTGACACGCATGGAGAGACGATTTACGCGCGCTCAAACACCGCCGCAATACCCTGGCCACCGCCAATGCACATGGTCACCAGGGCGTAGCGGCCCTGAATGCGCTGGAGCTCATAAAGCGCTTTGACGGTGATCAGCGCGCCGGTGGCGCCAATGGGGTGGCCCAGCGAGATGCCCGAGCCGTTGGGGTTGACTTTGGCAGGGTCCAGGCCCAGCTCTTGGGTGACGGCGCAGGCCTGGGCGGCAAAGGCTTCGTTGGCCTCGATCACGTCCAGGTCATGGACCGACAGGCCCGTGCGCTTGAGCACGGCTTGGGTGGCAGAAATGGGGCCCACGCCCATGTACTTGGGGTCCAGGCCGGTGTGGGCATACCCCACCAGGCGGGCCATGGGCGCCAGGCCCCGGGCTTTGGCGGTGGCCGCTTCCATCAGCACCACGGCGGCGGCGGCGTCGTTGATGCCTGAGGCGTTGCCGGCGGTCACGGTGCCGTTTTCTTTGACAAACACAGCTTTGAGCTTGGCAAAGTCCTCGGCTTTGGCGCCAGCGCGGAAATGCTCGTCCAGCGTGTAAGCCACATCGCCTTTTTTGCTTTTGAGCATGATGGGCAAAATTTGGTCTTTGAAGTAGCCTGCCGCCGTGGCTTTTTCAGCCCGGTTGTGGCTTTGCGCGGCCAGCGTGTCTTGCATCTCGCGGGTGATGCCGTATTGGGCGGCCACGTTCTCGGCGGTGATGCCCATGTGGATGCCGTGAAAGGGGTCGTGCAAGGCGCCGACCATCATGTCGACCAGCTTGACGTCACCCATGCGCGTGCCCCAGCGTTGGCTGAGGTTGGCATAGGGCCCGCGGCTCATGTTCTCGGCGCCGCCGCCAATGGCGACGTCGCAGTCGCCCAGCAAAATCGACTGTGACGCCGACACGATGGCCTGCAGGCCTGAGCCGCACAGGCGGTTGACGTTGAAGGCGGGCGTGGCCTCGCTGCAGCCGCCATTTAAGGCCGCCACGCGCGAGAGGTACATGTCTTTGGGCTCGGTGTTGACCACATGGCCAAACACCACATGGCCCACATCTTTGCCCTCGACCTGGGCGCGGGCCAGGGCCTCGCGCACCACCTGAGCGGCCAATTCGGTGGGGGCGATGTCTTTGAGACTGCCACCGTAAGTGCCAATGGCGGTGCGCACACCGCTGACCACAACTACTTCACGACCCATGCTCTTTTCCTCCTGTGTTGAAACTTTGATTGTGACTGTCGTTGATGCAGGCTACACGGCGCTGACGCCAGCTCGTCACCCCAGAGACAAGGGTTTACCCTTGTTTTTGCGCCGTGCTCGGTTCACCAGGGCGGTGGTTTGGATGGCGACCTCCAGACATTGGTGGGACAATCTTGCCCTTTGCCCTTTGCCCTTTGCCCTTTGCCTGCGCTGACTTTCGTCAGTCAGCGCCCTTGAGGCTTTTGATTGCTTGATAGGCCAGGCGAGCCGGAGTGTTCCACCATGTTGTACCCCCAAGAGTTTGATGTCATTGTTGTAGGCGGCGGCCATGCCGGCTGCGAGGCGGCCCTGGCCAGCGCCCGCATGGGCTGCAAAACGCTGCTGCTCACGCACAACATCGAGACCTTGGGCCAGATGAGCTGCAACCCCTCCATAGGCGGCATTGGCAAGGGTCATTTGGTCAAAGAGGTGGACGCCTTGGGCGGCGCCATGGCCTTGGCAACCGACGAGAGCGGCATTCAGTTTCGCATTTTGAATTCCAGCAAAGGCCCGGCCGTGCGCGCCACCCGCGCCCAGGCCGATCGCATTTTGTACAAGTCCGCCATCCGCCGCATGCTGGAGAACCAGCCCAACTTGTCATTGTTCCAGCAGGCGGTGGACGACCTCATGGTTGAGGGCGACCGGGTGGTGGGTGCCATCACGCAGGTGGGCATTCGCTTTCGCGCCCGCACCGTGGTGCTGACGGCGGGCACGTTTTTGGACGGCAAGATCCATGTGGGCCTGAGCCACCATTCGGCGGGGCGCGCAGGTGACCCACCGGCCTTGAGTTTGAGCGCCCGCCTCAAAGAGCTCAAGCTGCCGCAAGGCCGCTTGAAGACAGGTACACCGCCGCGCCTGGACGGGCGCAGCATTGATTTTTCGAAGTGCGCGCGCCAGCCGGGTGACGGCATGGAAGGCGGCGAGGGCGACAAGGTGCCGGTGTTCAGCTTCATGGGCCACGGCATTGCCCACCCCCAGCAAGTGCCGTGCTGGGTGACGCACACCAACGAGCGCACGCACGAGATCATTCGCTCGGGTTTTGACCGCAGCCCCATGTTCACCGGCAAGATTGACGGTGTGGGCCCGCGCTACTGCCCCAGCGTGGAAGACAAGATCAACCGCTTTGCCGGCAAAGACAGCCACCAGATCTTTCTGGAGCCCGAGGGCCTGAGCACGCACGAGTACTACCCCAACGGCATCTCGACCAGCTTGCCCTTTGACATCCAGTACGCGCTGGTGCGCTCCATGGTGGGGCTGGAAAACGCCCACATTCTGCGGCCGGGCTATGCCATTGAGTACGACTTTTTTGACCCGCGCTCGCTCAAAAGCAGCTTTGAAACGCGTCAAATCCAGGGCTTGTTTTTTGCGGGCCAAATCAACGGTACTACCGGTTATGAAGAGGCCGCCGCCCAGGGTTTGTTTGCTGGCGTCAACGCCGCCTTGCAATGCCAAGGCAAAGACGCCTGGCTGCCCCGCCGTGACGAGGCTTACCTGGGCGTGCTGGTGGACGACCTCATCACCCAGGGCGTGACTGAGCCTTACCGCATGTTCACCAGCCGGGCCGAGTACCGGCTGATGCTGCGCGAAGACAACGCCGACATGCGCCTGACCGAAGTCGGTCGCCTCATGGGCTTGGTGGACGATGCCCGCTGGGACGCCTTCAACCGCAAGCGAGACGCTGTTTCACGTGAAACACAGCGACTTGCCTCCATTTGGGTCAACCCCAACAACCTGCCGGCGGCCGAGTCTGAGCGCGTGCTGGGCAAGGCCATTGAGCGCGAGCACAAGCTCTTTGACTTGTTGCGCCGCCCTGGCGTTAACTACGCCGCCTTGATGTCTTTGGACGGTGGCAAGCACGCCAGTCCCGAGCTTGTTTCACGTGAAACAGAGGGCGGCTTGATGCCCTCCTTCATGCGTGCCGAGGTGGTGGAGCAGGTGGAAATTTCGGCCAAGTACGCCGGCTACATAGACCTGCAAAAAACCGAGGTCGAACGCGCTGCGCACTACGAGAACTTGAAGCTACCGCTCGAGTTGGACTACCTGCAAGTGTCGGCGCTGAGTGTGGAGGCCAGGCAAAAACTCGCCAAGCACAGGCCAGAGACCTTGGGCCTGGCTTCTCGCATTTCCGGCATCACGCCGGCGAGCATTTCGCTGCTTTTGGTTCACCTCAAAAAAGGCCTGTGGAAAGGCCAAGCCAGGCCAGAAGAGGCCGACAAGGCGCCTGCATGAGCGCACAGGCTGCAAGCGACGCCTTGGCTGCAGGGCTTGAGGCTCTGGGTTTGGTGCTCTCGCCCGAGCAGCGCCGTCAACTTTTGGCCTACCTGGGCTTGATCGTCAAGTGGAACAAGGTTTACAACCTCACGGCCGTGCGTGATCCAGCCGACATGCTGACCCACCATCTGCTTGACAGCCTGTCCGCCCTTGGGCCTTTGCAGCGCCACCTGTCTGCACAAGGCCTGCAGCACGCCAGCTTGCTGGACGTGGGCTCTGGCGCGGGCTTGCCCGGCATTGTTTTTGCCATTGGCTGCCCAGGCTTGCAAGTGAGTTGCGTGGACACGGTGAGCAAGAAAGCGGCGTTCATCCAGCAAGCTGCGGGTGAGTTGGGACTTAAAAACCTTCGCGGCGTGCATGCGCGGGTGGAGTCGCTGGCTGGGCCTTTTGATGTGGTGTGCTCGCGCGCCTTTGCTTCCCTGCTTGATTTCACGGCCTGGTCGCGCCAAGCCCTGGCCCCGGGGGGCGTGTGGTTGGCCATGAAGGGCAAACACCCGGCCGACGAGTTGGCTGCCCTGCCTGCCCAGGTGCAGGTGTTTCACGTGGAACCTTTGAGTGTGCCTGGCCTGCAAGCCGAGCGCTGCATGGTGTGGATGCGGGCTTCCTGACCGTTCCAGCCTGATGCTGGCTGCCCATGTTTCACGTGAAACACAGCCGATCCACGCACCCTGCCTTTACACTAGCGCTCCTTTCTTTCTGAGACACACACATGCTAGGTTCACTGGCCGGTATCGCGGATTACGGCGCTTTTGTGCTGGCCATCGTGGTCTTTTTGGCCATACCTGGGCCTGGCAATTTGGCGCTGGTGACCTCCACCGGCAAGGGTGGCATGCGCGGCGGCTTGGCCGCCACCCTGGGGGTGATCGCGGGCGACCAGTTGCTCATGTGGGCGGCGGTGGCCGGTGTGGCGGCGGTGCTCACCACCTCGCCTGTGTTGTTCGAGGCGGTGCAGTGGGCGGGCGCGGCTTATTTGGCCTGGCTGGGGGCCAAGATGTTGCTGGCCAAGCCGGGTGACGCGCCTATTTTGAACATGCGGGCAGGCCAGTACTTTCGCCAGGCCATGCTCATCACCTTGCTTAACCCCAAGGCCATTGTGTTTTACATGGCGTTTTTCCCGCTGTTTGTGGACCCGGTTCAGCACCAGGGCCTGCTGACCTTTGGCGTGATGGCCGTGACCATTGCGGCCCTGACATTTTTGTATGGCCTGGGCGCCACCTTGCTGACATACTTTTTAGCCGAACGCCTGCGCGCTCGGCCCTGGGTCAAGTCGCTGCTGGAAAAAACAGCCGGCGCCTTGCTCATTGGTTTTGGCGCCAAGCTCGCCCTGTCTCGTTGAACCTTCAAGGTCATCCCCATGGCAAAAATTTTCTGTGTGGCCAACCAAAAGGGCGGGGTGGGAAAAACCACCACCACTGTCAACCTGGCCGCGGGCCTGGCCCAAGTGGGCCAGCGTGTGCTCATGATCGATTTGGACCCGCAGGGCAACGCCACCATGGGCTCGGGCGTGGACAAGCGCGAGCTCGAACTCACGGTCTACGACGTGCTGCTGGAATCAGCCAGCATTGAAGAGGCCCGCGTCACCAGCCAAAAACTCATAGACGCCGGTTGCGGCTTTGACGTGCTGGGCGCCAACCGCGAGTTGGCCGGTGCCGAGCTGGAGCTGGTGGACTTGGAGCGCCGAGAAAAGCGCTTGCGCACGGCCATTGCCGAGGTGGACGGGCAGTACGACATCATCCTCCTTGACTGCCCGCCGTCTTTGTCGCTGCTCACGCTCAACGGCCTGTGCTCGGCGCACGGCGTGATCGTGCCCATGCAGTGCGAGTACTTTGCGCTCGAAGGCCTCACGGACCTGGTCAACACCATCAAGCAGGTGCATGCCCACCTCAACAGCGACCTCAAAATCATAGGCCTCTTGCGCGTGATGTTCGACCCCCGCATCACCTTGCAGCAGCAAGTCGCCGACCAGCTCAAGGAGCACTTTGGCGACAAGGTCTTCAACACCGTCATCCCGCGCAATGTGCGTCTGGCCGAGGCGCCCAGCTACGGCCTGCCTGGCGTGGCTTTTGACCCGCAGGCCAAGGGATCGCTGGCCTTTGTGGCTTTTGCCCAAGAGATGGTGGAGCGCATACAGCGCTGGTGATGTGTACTTATTGGTTAATTTCTTTCTATGCCCTCCATCCATGTTCTTGTGTTGTCCGGCTGGCAAGGCAGCAGCCCTGGCCATTGGCAAAGCCGTTGGGAGTTGCGCCATGGCTACCAGCGCGTGGAGCAGCACGACTGGCAGCGCCCGCTGCGCGGCGACTGGTCCATGCGCCTGGAAGAAACCCTGCTGAGCTTGCACGCCAGCCCAGGCTCTGCCGTGCTGGTGGCCCACAGCCTGGCTTGCCACTTGGTGGCGGCCTGGGCCGCGCATTCCAAGCAAACCCAGCTCGTCAAAGCGGCTTTGCTGGTGGCGCCCGCCGATGTGGAGCGCCAACAGTTGCGCGCCCAGCTGCCCAGCTGGTCGCCCTGGGCCAGTCAGCGCCTGCCGTTTCAAACGCGGCTGCTGGCCAGCCGAAACGATCCGTTTTGCAGTTCTGAGCGGGCCCAGCAGTTTGCCGCCGCCTGGGGCAGCGAATTCGTGGACATGGGCCCCGCGGGCCATGTGAACGCCGACAGCGGCCTGGGCGACTGGCCTTGGGGCCACGCCCAGCTGCAAGCCCTGCTTCAAGATTGACCCCATTTCCCCCAAACACACACACCATGGTCACCAAAAAACCCAAAGGCCTAGGACGCGGCCTGAGCGCCCTGCTGGGCCCCGCTGTGGTGGACGCACCCGCACCCGCCGACTTGCCGCCTGGCAGCAGCCCTGGCGTGCCCACTGCTCTCAAGCTGGACAACATGGTGGCCGGCCAGTACCAGCCGCGCACGCGCATGGACGAGGGCGCGCTTTACGAGCTGGCCGAGTCCATCAAGGCCCAGGGCATCATGTCGCCGATTTTGGTGCGCCAGCTCAGCAGCGGTGAGCACGCGGGCAAGTACGAGATCATTGCCGGCGAGCGGCGCTTTCGGGCGGCCAAGCTGGCGGGGCTGGACAGCGTGCCCGTGCTGGTGCGCGATGTGCCCGACGAGGCGGCCGCGGCCATGGCGCTGATTGAAAACATACAGCGCGAAGACCTCAACCCGCTGGAAGAAGCCCAAGGCCTGCAGCGCTTGGTCAAAGAGTTTGGCCATACGCACGAGGCCGCCGCGCAAGCCGTGGGCCGCTCGCGCAGCGCCGCCAGCAACTTGCTGCGCCTGCTCAACCTGGCCGAACCAGTGCAAGTGATGCTGATGGCCGGCGACATTGACATGGGCCACGCCCGCGCGCTGCTCAGCTTGGATCGCGGCACCCAAATCACGGCGGCCAACCAAATCAGCGCCAAAAAAATGTCGGTGCGCGAGGCCGAGAGCTTGGTTAAAAAATTGGGCGCAGAGTTCTCGCTGCAGCCGCCCAAGGTCACCAAAGAAAAGTCGCGCGACGTGCGCCGCGTGGAAGAAGAACTCTCAGACCTGCTGATGGCCGAGGTCGAGGTGCGCATTAAAAAACAAGTCAAACGCCACGGCAAACGCGACGACGTGGGCGAAGTCACCATACAGTTCGGCTCGCTCGACGAGCTCAACGGGCTGATCGACAAACTGCGCGCCGCAGCGGGCGGCTAAAGCGGCAGCTCAGAAAAAACATTGACAGCAGGCTGGCTTCTACAAAAAACGAGTGGCTCCCTGTAGGAGCCGGCCTGCCGGCGATTCGTTGCAGGCCACCACCAGGCTTGGCCGCGTCACCAACGAGCGGCCAGCTGCAGCTCACAGCGTGAAAATCTTGCCTGGGTTCAGGATGTTGTGCGGGTCCAGCGCGCGCTTGAGCGTGCGCATCATCTCCACGGCCCCGTCGCCCGCCTCGTCCACCAAAAAGCCCATTTTGTGCAGCCCAATGCCGTGCTCGCCCGTGCAGGTGCCGCCCAGGCGCAAGGAGCGCTGGACCAGCAGTTCATTGAGTCCTTCGGCCACGCGGCGCTCTTCTGGGTTGTCAGGGTCTATCAGGTAGCCAAAGTGAAAGTTGCCGTCACCCACATGGCCCAGCAAAAAATAAGGAATGCCACTGGCTTTGACCTCGTCCACAGACTCCAGCATGGCATCGGCCAGGCGCGAGATAGGCACGCAGGTATCGGTGGCAATGACGCGGCAGCCAGGGCGCGACTGCAGGGCCGCAAAGTAGGCGTTGTGGCGCGCCGTCCACAAGCGCGTGCGCTCCTCGGGCGTGCTGGCCCACTCAAAGGCCTGGCCACCTTCGCCGCTGGCGAGTTCTTGCACCATCTCGGCCTGCTCCTTCACACTGGCGGGCGAGCCGTGGAATTCCATCAGCAGCAGCGGCTCTTCACGCAGCCCCAACTTGGCGTGCTGGTTCACCATGCGCACGGTGTTGCCGTCAATCAGCTCCACGCGCGCAATCGGAATGCCCAGCTGAATGATTTGAATGGTGGTGCGCACGGCCGCCGCAATGCTGGGAAAAGAGCACACCGCCGCCGAGATGGCCTCGGGCAGCGGGTAAAGGCGCAGCGTTACCTCGGTGATGATGCCCAGCGTGCCCTCGCTGCCCACCATCAGCCGCGTGAGGTCGTAGCCGGCCGAGGACTTGCGCGCCTTGGTGCCTGTGCGTATGACCTCGCCCGAGGCGGTGACCACCTCCAAGGCCAGCACGTTCTCGCGCATGGTGCCGTAGCGCACCGCGTTCGTGCCGCTGGCCCGCGTGGCACACATGCCGCCCAGCGAGGCGTCGGCGCCCGGGTCAATCGGGAAAAACAAGCCCGTGTGCTTGATCTCTTCATTGAGCTGCTTGCGCGTCACGCCCGGCTGCAGCGTGACCAGCAGGTCGTCGTTGTCCACCGCCAGCACGCGATTCATGCGCGACAGGTCCAGGCTGATGCCGCCTTGCACCGCTAGCAAATGACCTTCGAGTGAGCTGCCCACGCCAAAAGGAATCACCGGCGTGCGGTGCTCGGCACACAGGCGCACCGCGTCTGACACGTCGGCCGTGCTTTGGGCAAACACCACGGCCGCTGGCGGTGGCGCGGTGAACGAGGACTCATCGCGCCCATGCTGCTCGCGCACCACCAGCGCGGTTGAACACCGCTCACCAAAGCGCGCCTTGAGTGCATCCAACAAAGCCGCAGGTACTTCGCGAGGCTCAATGGCAGGCAACAGGTGAGCAGGCAGGGGAGCGTTCATGGCGGGTCCTTCAAGGGCATGGGACTTTTAGTTTACGTGGTGGCGGGTTGTGTGAGGTTGGGACAAGTGCGCATGCCTATCGCCGGCGCGCCCACGGCGCCAGCGCTGCTTAGTTAGGCGCTGAACATCTCGCCCAGGGGCTGAGTCCACGCCGGCCACTACACTGAAAGACTTTTTTTCACCTGGCCCCCGCGCCACCCAAACCATGGCCAACCGCCTCACGCAAATCGCCACCCGCACCGGAGACCAGGGCACCACCGGCCTGGGCGATAACACACGTGTCTCCAAAGACAGCTTGCGCGTGCATGCCATGGGCGACGTGGACGAGCTCAACTCCCACCTTGGGCTGTTGCTCTGCGAGGACATGCCAGGTGATGTGCGCGAGCGGCTGGTGGAGATTCAGCACCAGCTCTTTAACCTGGGCGGCGAGTTGTCCATTCCCGGTTTTGAATTGCTCAAAGACGAGGCTGTGCTCGAACTTGATCAGGCCCTGGAGCACTACAACGCGCAACTGCCGCGCTTGCAAGAGTTCATCTTGCCTGCGGGCACCCGCGCCGCCTCGCAGGCCCATGTGTGCCGCACCGTGGCCCGCCGAGCCGAGCGCGCCGTGGTGGCCTTGGGCCAAGCCGAGACCCTTCGCGATGCGCCACGCCAGTACCTCAACCGGCTGAGCGATTTGCTGTTTGTGCTGGCCCGCGTGCTCAACCGCATGAACGGTGGCGACGACGTGTATTGGAAAAGCCAGCGCATGGCGCAAGCGGCGGCTCCCCTGTAGGAGCCAGCCTGCTGGCGATTCTTGGCGTGAGGTGATGTCCTTTGCCCTGCACGCATCGCTTGCAGGCAAGCGCCTCCAAAATACAAGCGGCTGTTCCCCTGTAGGAGCCAGCCTGCTGGCGATTCTTGGCGTGAGGTGATGCCCGTTGTCCGGCTTATGACTAGGGGTGCAACACCGCCATGGTCAGCCGTGAGGTACAGACCCGCTTGCCAGCGTCGTCGTGCAAGTCTATTTGCCAAACCTGTGTGCTGCGGCCCAGATGCACGGCGCGGGCCACACCTGTGACCCAGCCTTCACTGACGCCGCGCAGGTGGTTGGCGTTGATGTCCAGGCCCACCACCTTGACGCCTTCGGGCACCGTAAATGCGGCGCCGCAGGAGCCCAGGGTTTCAGCCAGCACCACGGACACACCGCCATGCAAGAGGCCATAGGGCTGGCAGGTTTGGCGGTTGACTGGCACGCGCGCGCTCAGCCAGTCGTCGCCGACCTCTAAAAACTCAATGCCCAAGTGGCTCACTGCAGTGTTGGCCGTGGTGTGGCGCAGCAGGTCTGTGCTGATGGGTTGTTTCCAGATGGCCATGTCAGTTGCACGAAGTAGGACTAGATCGCCAGACTATACGGCGTGACTTGGGTGCTTGAGCCTGGACTGGCTGCGCGGCTCACTGCACACCGGTGATGGCTTGGTAGGCCTTGAGGGTGTCAGGAGCCACCGAGGCCAGCACTTTTTGGTGCGGTGTTTGATGGCGCACCAGCAGCCTGGCCGAGGCCACCTGGCGGGATTTGCAAAACCAGTGGCAGCTGTGCTGCATGAGCATCAGCTCGGCCAGCATGGTGAAGGCTTTTTCAGAAGCCGGCAGCGCCGTGGCTTGCGCCGCTTGGCTGAGGGCTTGTGCATGCAGCGCCAACAGCCGGCGCATGTCAAAGCTGTGGCGCTCAAGCAAGCGGGGGAACACCGGCGCCAGCCACAGCAGCAAGGCAGACACCGGCCAGGCCGGCCGCATGACGCGGCTGTCGACCTCGCTGTCTTGGCTAAAGCGCTGCGCGAATTGGCTGAACTGCTCGCAGATTTTGCGCTCTGACGGCTCGAGCAAGGCCCAGATGGCTTGCCTGCGCTGCGCATCTTCCTCGCCAATGGCGCGCAAATAGCCTTCGCTGAGGGTCTCCATCAGTTTTTCAATGTCGTACTGCCGCAAATGCGTGGCCAAGCGGGCAATGCGGGCGCGCTCGGCGCGTGTCTTGAACATCAAGGCCAGTGCAAGGGCAACGGCGGCCACAAAAAAAAGATCCATGAGGGAAAAAGCCGATGAAGGCCAACAAGCGCAGCCGCGCGGGATGAGGGTTAGTGCAGTGTAGTCAGTGGCTTCTGAAAAGGTGATGCTGTGGGCCTCAGCCCGCCGCCTTGCGGTTCATCAACGCCATGCCGGCAGCCACGGCGCCAATGGCCACCAGCACGCCGGGTGTGACGGTCTCGTCCAGCCACCATGCGCCAAACAGCAGCGCGAACAAGGGCGTGAAAAACACAAAGCTGGACATGCGCGTGGCCGGGTAGCGGCCCAGCATCCACATCCAAATCAAAAAGCTTACGAACCCACCCACCGTGGCCTGCGCCAGCACCGAGCCCCAGGCAAAGGCCGAAGGCGGCCAGACCCACACCTCCCCCAGTGCCAGCGACAGCACAGGCAGCAGCACCGCGCTCACGCCCACTTGGTAAAAAAGCAGTTTCTCAGTCGAAATTTGCGCCAACTTGGAGCCGCGTATGACCAGTGTGGTCAGGCCCCAGAACATGCCCGCGGCCAGGCCGAGCAAGTCGCCTTGCAGGCTCTGGCCCTGGGCGGGGTCCAGGCCTTCACGGAGCGCAAAAACCACGGCAGCAAAGGCCAGTGCCAGGCCCAACCACTGCACACCGTGCAGTCGCTCGGCGGGAATTTTCAGGGGCAACAGCAGCGCCACCCAAAACGGCGCCGTGTACAAAAACACCGTCAGCCGGGAGGCGCTGGTGTGCTGCAGCCCCACGTAAATGCAGGCGAATTCACCGGCAAAAAACAGCCCAGCCAGCAGCCCGGCGCCCAGCGAGCCGTCGCGGCCCCACAGCGAAATGCCT
This sequence comes from Polaromonas sp. YR568, assembly GCA_945878995.1. Lineage (GTDB taxonomy): Bacteria > Pseudomonadota > Gammaproteobacteria > Burkholderiales > Burkholderiaceae_C > Polaromonas. The sequence goes on from CAMCUN010000012.1 coordinate 59,051, forward strand.
TTGAGCAGGCACCACAGCAGCACCAAGAGCGTCGCTCCGCCCAGCCGCAACCAGGCTTGGAACACCGCCGGCAACTCGGGCAAGGTGGCCTTGATCAGCACCTGCTGGCCGCCCCAGAGCAGGCAGCACAGCATGAGCAGGCTCACGGCCAGCAGGTCCAGATGGTTTTTGCGTTCAGGTGGGCTGGCAAGGGGCATGGCCGCATGGTAGCTGCCGCCGCCGCGCTGTATGCTCATTGGCCGCGGCTGCTCAGAGCGGATGCTCGGTGTAGAACTTGCCGCCGTGAAACAGCAGGGGCGGCTCGCCCGGTCGGCTGGTGCAGCGCTCGACCTCACCCACAAAAATGACGTGGTCACCCTCTTGGTACTGGCTGCGGTTAAAGCACTCGAACACCGCCACGCAGCCCGGCAACACAGGCGCGCCACAGGCCCCTGGCTCGTGGGCCACGCCTGTCCAGCGCTGCTCTTGGGGGCCGGCAAAGCGCTCGGCCAGGGCTTGCTGGTCGGCGCCCAAAATGTTGATGGCGTAGTGGGAAGCCGGGGCCAACACATTCATGGCGCTGGAGGCCAGCTTCAGGCTCCACAGCACCAGCGGTGGCTCTAGCGATACCGAGCTGAAGGAGTTGGCCGTCAGGCCCACCAACTCGCCATGCACGCCGCGGGCGGTGATGATGGTCACGCCCGTGGCGAACAGGCTCAGGGCTTGGCGAAACTGCAATCGAGAAAATTCGGGCGGTGCGGCTTGATTAAGGAGGGAGGTGATGGGCATGTCGGTAACTGGAGGCAGCAGCTGCCATTGAAGTAGACATTGTCGGTGATCGTTGCCCAGCAGGCGCTTGCGCGATGGAGAAGGCCTGCGCATGATGACAGGGCGGTGCCGCGCGATGCCCCCACCCCAGCCCTCCCCCAGAGGGGGAGGGAGGAAATCGGGGTCTGAGCAATGCGCCCTCGCGCTTTGGGGGAGAAGGCCTGCGCATGATGACAAGGCGGTGATGCGCGATGCCCCCACCCCAGCCCTCCCCCAGAGGGGGAGGGAGGAAATCGGGGTCTGCGCTTGACAAATGCGGTGTGACTTCAGTGGCTGCCCGACGCATGGCAGACAAAGCCGACGTCACGTCATTGGCCGCGCCCGTGGGCAGGCCTGAATGCGCGCCCAAGGCGCAGAACAGGTCGCGATAAAGCGCGGCCACCACGGCGGCCATGGCGCCGCCTGCTGACAGGCCTGCAATGTAGATGCGGTGGGGGTCTGCCCCTTGGGCTTGCGCTACCTCGCGCGTGAGTGCTGCAATCATGTCCGTCTCGCCCGCGCGGCCGTGGGACGGCTGGCTGCCCATGGACTCGAGCGCCTACAAGTGCGCTTGACCAGGACCGGTATGCCGCCAGGCGATGGACCGGGCGCATCGCGCGCCTGAGTCCATGGCCAGCCGGCACGCTCAGCGCAAGCGCGTGTCCCGGCGTTCGGGCCTGAGGCACACTCATTGTTCACCGCTATGCTGCGCCCAATGGACCCCTGGGCGCAGGCCTGCAGGCGGGGACCAATCCTGAGCCAGCCCCTGGGTTGGCCTCGAAAGGCGAAAATAACACCATGTATCACTGCCCACCCCCATCCCATATCTATCGCCTTAGGCGAGTTGAGCCATGAGGGTCGAGGCCAAGCCATGTGCTGCGCCTGACGGTGCCCAGCTGGCTGCGCTGCAAGAACGCGTGGCGCAGCTCGAGCAGTCACAGGCCGAGTTGGAGGCCTTTGCCCATGCCGTGTCCCACGAGTTGCGAACACCACTGAGTGCGGCCAACAGTTTTTGCAGCCTGCTTCAAGAGGCCTTGGCCGCCCTGCCGGGTGAGCCTGCCCGCATCAGCGCGCACTATGCCAGCCGAGTGCACATGGGCCTGCAGCACATGGGCCAATTGACCGAGGCCTTGGTCACGCTGGCCCGCGCCAGTCGGGCGTCCTTGCGCATGGAGGCCGTGGACCTGAGCCTCCTGGCGCGCGAGGTCATCGATGGCCTGCAATCTCGTGATCCTGGCCGCGAGTGCCAGTTTCAAGTTCAGCCTGGCTTGCAAGACTGGGGCGATCGCGCCTTGCTGCGCCAGGTGCTGGAAAACCTGCTGGGCAACGCCTGGAAGTTCAGCGTCAAACAAGCCTTGGTGAACATCGAGTTTGGGCGACAGCCCCCCCATGAAGGTGGTGCCTACTTTGTGCGTGACCGCGGCGTCGGCTTTGACATGGCCCAAGTCTCGCGTCTGTTCCAGAACTTTCAGCGGCTGCACAGCGGTGCGGAATTTCCGGGCAGCGGCATCGGTTTGTCCTTGGTCAAACGCATTGTGGCCAGCCACGGTGGCGGGGTGCGCGCCCAGTCTTCACCCGGCCAAGGGGCCACCTTCTTTTTCACCTTGGGCGCCCTCCTTGAGGGCGCCCACCCAAAAGCCAAGCCATGAGCCTGTCCGTCAGTTCCGCCGTTCACCCCCTCGAACCCGCAGCGCCTGCGGCAGGCCCGGGTCGCAAGGCCACCTTCAAGGCCCAGATGCTGCAAGTCCGGGAAGACGCCATCATCAGCGCCGTCAACCGTTTGTTGTCCGAAAAAGGTTTTGATTTGATGACCGTGGACGAGGTGGCCGCCGAGGTGGGCATTGCCAAGGCCAGCCTCTACAAGCACTTTCCCAGCAAAGAAGACCTGGCCGCTGCCGCCATGGTGCGCGTGCTGATCAAAGCGCAGGCTTTTTTGGACACGCTGGACCCCAGTGCCGAGCCTCTGCTGCAACTCAAGGCGGTGGTGCGCTGGATGATGGCGCTGCAGCTGGCCGGCGAAATGCCCTCGTTGCCCAGCCAAAACTCCAGCCTGCGCACCAAACTCATGGCCAACACCGAGTACCTTGGCCTGTTGATGGCTGTCAGCGAACGCATAGGTGCCTGGATAGAGGCCGCGCAGCACAGCGCCCATTTGAGCCCCACGCTGCCGCCCATTTTGGTGCTCTACACCTTGTACTCGCGCGCCTGCGACCCGGTGCTTGAATTCATGAAAGCGGGCGGCCAATACAGCGACGAGGCCATCGTCGAATGGGTCGTCAGCACCTGTTTTGACGGCTTGCGCAGCCGCTGAGCCAAATCAGCCGTACCCGTGTAGGAGCCAGCCTGTTGGCGAATCGTGGCTGTGAACTGGCATCACCGCAGGCAAAGATTCGCTTGCAGGCAAGCTCCCACAGGGGGGGAGCCCGACTTTGGTATGTGTAGGAGCCAGCCTGCTGGCGAATCGTGGCTGTGAACGGGCATCACCGCAGGCAAAGATTCGCTTGCAGGCAAGCTCCCACAGGGGGAAAGCCCGACTTTGGTATGCGTAGGAGCCAGCCTGCTGGCGAATCGTGGCGGTCCAGAGCCCTTGGTTTGACCCCCTCCATCTACGCCACCTCAATCAACAAACCCGGCCTGTGCCCCTGCTGTTCGCCCTTGCGCGCATAGCCCAGGGGGTTGGCCACGATGCGGCAGCCCGCTCGCACCACATCCACCGCGCAATGCAGGTGGCCGTGCAGCCAAGTGTGGGCCAGCGGCAGCAGCTCGTCCAGGGCGTTGCAAAAGCCGGCCGTGCCGGGTGTCAAGCCGTAGCGCGGGTCGGCGCTGGCCAGCGTGGGTGCAAAGTGGGTGATGACGACGGTGGGGCCCGCAAAGGGCTGGGCCAGGGCCTCGCGCAGCCAGGCCTGGCACAGGCGGGCTTGCGCTTGAACCTGCTCGGCCAGCATGGGCTGGCCGCTGTATTGCGTGCCAGTTTTGCGCAGGTAAAAGTTGGCCGCACGAAAGGCCTTGTCCAGCAGCTTGGCTTGCTTGGCCGGGGTGTCGGCCGGGCTGTCCGGCAGGCGCAGCAGGCATTCAAAGTCGGTCCACAAGGTCGTGCCTATCAGTCGCACGCCGTTCATCACCAGGCTTTGGCGCTCCAGCCACACCAAGCCCAGGCGCTGGCAGACTTCGCGCAGCTGGGCGTGGGCACCTTCAAAGTCCAGACCGTCGTATTCGTGGTTGCCCGGCACAAACACCACCGGCGTGGGCCAGCCCGCCCCGCCCTGGCTGGGCGGCAGCGGCGAGAAGCGGGCCAGGCCAAAGTCGGGTTCTTTGAGGTCCAGCAGCGCCGAGCCTGGTTGGTAGGAGCCAATGTCGCCGGCCAGCACCAGCAGGTCGGCGCCGGGCAGAGGCTGGGCCTGAAAGTGGGGGTGGCTTTCCAGGTGCAGGTCTGACAGCAGCTGAATTTTCACGGCGAGGCAGGCGTCAGAGTGGGCTGCAGGGCCGGCTGCAAAGCGCGTTGGGCCACGCGCATGAGGGCTTGGCGCAGCCATTGGTGGCTGGCGCGCAGCTGGGCCCGGCGGTGCCACACGGCGTCCACATGCACGGGGGCAATGTCAAAAGGCAGCTTTTGCAGCGCCAGCTGCTCGGCAATGCCGGTGACGCTGACAAAGTGGCGCGGCAGCACGGTGAGCAAATTGGACGCGGCCACCACCCGGCCGGCCGTGAAGAACTGGTTGACGGTGAGCACCACCTGGCGCCTGCGCCCCAGCGAGGCCAGTGCCTCGTCAATAAAGCCATAGGCCCGGCCCGAAAAACTCACCAGCATGTGGCGCGCTGCGCAAAACGCGTCCAGCGTGAGGGCGCGGTCGGCCAGGGGGTGACCCTTGCGCATCACGCACACGTACTCGCCGTCGTAAATGCGCTGGTGCGCAAAGGGCAGCGGGTCGTCGCTTTGGCTGCGGGCCGTGAGCTCGGCCAGCACAGACGGAAAGTAGCCCACGGCCAGGTCGCAGCTGTCCTCGTCGAGCAGGCGGCGCGGGTCGCGGGTGGTCAGCGGCACCACGCGCAGTGTCACACCCGGGGCTTCGTTTTCCAAAATCTCCACCAGCCCTGGCATCAGCTCGGCGGCGGTGGCGTCGGCCATGGACAGCACGAAGGTGGTGTGGGCCTGGGCCGGGATGAATTCATTGGGAATCAGGGAGCGCTGCAGCTGGTCCAGCGACTCGCGCACCGCCGGCCATATGGCCCGCGCCCGGGGCGTGGGCGCCATGCCTTGGCCGCTGCGCTGCACCAGCTCGTCGTCCAGGGCCTCGCGCAGGCG
>CAMCUN010000013.1 GCA_945878995.1 Polaromonas sp. YR568
TACGGCAACAACATCCGGCAGGTGGCTTTTGATGCGGGCGTGAAAGACGCCTTTGCCTACCCGGGCTTTGTGCCAGCCTACATCCGGCCGCTGTTCTGCCAGGGCAAGGGGCCTTTTCGCTGGGTGGCGCTGTCGGGCGACCCCGAGGACATCCGCAAGACAGACGCGCGCATGAAAGAGCTGTTCCCGGCCGACGCAGGCCTGCACCGCTGGCTGGACATGGCCGGCGAGCGCATTGCCTTTCAGGGCCTGCCCGCGCGCATCTGCTGGATAGGCCTCGGCGAGCGCCACCGCGCGGGTCTGGCCTTCAATGAGATGGTGCGCAGCGGCGAGCTCAAAGCACCCATCGTCATCGGCCGCGATCACCTGGACAGCGGCTCGGTGGCCAGCCCCAACCGCGAGACCGAGGCCATGAAAGACGGCAGCGACGCGGTGTCTGACTGGCCGCTGCTCAACGCGCTGCTCAATACCGCCGGCGGCGCGACCTGGGTCAGCCTGCACCATGGCGGCGGCGTGGGCATGGGCTACTCACAGCACTCGGGCGTGGTCATCGTCTGCGACGGCACGCCCGAGGCCGACGCCCGCATCCGCCGCGTGCTCTGGAACGATCCGGGCACCGGGGTGATGCGCCATGCCGACGCCGGCTACGAGGACGCCATCGCCTGCGCCCGCGCGCAGGGTCTGGACCTGCCCATGGTCAAAGGCCAATGAGTCTGCCCGCGGCCGGGTTGGCCGGCGGCCTGACCCTGCGCGCTCAGCGCATCCTTCGCCTGCTGCCCGGCCTGCTGCTGGCCGCTGGGCTGGCGGCCCTGGCGCTGGGTCTGTCACGCTGGCAGCTGCTGAGCGCCAGCGGCCTGGGCGTGATGACCCTGGCCATCGTGCTGGGCATGGCCCTGGGCCACACCGGCTACCGGCACCTGGCGCCGCGCTGCGGCCCCGGCATAGACCTGGCGCGCAGCCGCCTGCTGCGCCTGGGCATCGTGCTCTACGGCGCCCGGCTGACCTTTCAGGATGTGGCCGAGGTGGGCCTGGCGGGCGTGCTGATCGCCGTGCTGGTGATGGGCTGCACGCTCATGCTGGCCGTCTGGCTGGGCCGGCGGCTGGGCCTGGAACCCAGCACGGCGCTGCTCATAGGCGCGGGCAGCGGCATCTGCGGCGTGGCCGCCGTGATGGCCACGCAGTCGCTGGCGCGGGCACGCGAGACTGAAGTGGCCATGGCGGTGACCACGGTGGTGCTCTTTGGCACCCTGGCCATGCTGCTCTACCCCTGGCTCTACACGCAGCTGGGCATGTCGGCGCACGACTTCGGGCTGTACGCAGGCGCGACCATCCACGAGGTGGCCCAAGTGGTGGTGGTGGGCGAGCAGGTCGGAGGCGCGGCGGCGCGGGCGGCCGTCATCGAAAAGATGCTGCGCGTCATGATGCTCGCGCCCTTTTTGCTGCTGCTGCCCTTCACGGGCTGGCTGCAGGCGCGGCCGCAAACGCCGCGTTCGGCCGTACCTCCGCTTTTTGCGCTGGGCTTCGTGGCGGTGATCGCCTGCAACTCGCTGGGCTGGCTGCCGGCGGCCTGGCGACCCGGTCTGCTGCTGGCCGACAGCGTGCTGCTGACCATGGCCATGGCCGCCATCGGTCTGCACACCCGGCTGGACGCCCTGCGGCAAAGCGGCGCGGTCCCGCTGCGGCTGGCCGGCGCGTTGTTCGTGTTCCTGGTGCTGGGCGGCTGGCTGATCCACTGGGCGGTGACGGGCGCTCTGGCCTGATCGGCGGCCAGAGCGGCGGTCTGGCCTGCGCCTTGGGCGCTCAGACACCACGGGCCTTGGAATAAAAGCTTTGCTGAGTCCTTTTTGGGGCGGCAGATAATCTCTCCATGTCTGTGGTCTTTGATAAACCGCCTCTTTGGCGGCGTGCCATCCCCTTGTTTGAAGGCTTGGATGCCCCCTTGCTGATCGCCGTGGGCCTGTTGGCCTTGGCCGGCATGGTCATCATGTACTCCTCGGGCTACGACCACGGCAGCCGGTTTGTGGACCACGGCCGCAACATGTTGATTGCAGCGGTGATCATGTTCGGCGTGGCCCAGGTGCCGCCGCAGCGGCTGATGTCTGTGGCTGTGCCTTTGTATGCCTTGGGCGTGGCGCTGTTGGTGGCGGTGGCCTTGTTTGGCATCACCAAAAAAGGCGCGACCCGCTGGATCAACCTGGGCGTGGTGATTCAGCCCAGCGAGTTGCTCAAAATTGCCATGCCGCTGATGCTGGCCTGGTGGTTCCAAAAGCGCGAGGGACTGCTCAGGCCGCTGGACTTTGTGGCGGCCGGCTTGTTGCTGGCCGTGCCAGTGGGCTTGATCATGAAGCAGCCCGACCTGGGCACCTCGCTGCTGGTCATGGCGGCGGGTTTGTCGGTGATCTTTTTTGCCGGGCTGAACTGGCGCCTGGTGCTTCCGCCCTTGGTCATAGGCCTGTTGGGCATGGTGCTGCTGGTGGTGTTTGAGCCCCAGTTGTGTGCCAATGGTGTGCGCTGGGCTGTGTTGCACGACTACCAGCAGCAGCGCATTTGCACCTTGCTCGACCCCACGCGCGACCCGCTGGGCAAGGGTTTTCACATCATCCAGGGCATGATTGCCATTGGTTCGGGCGGCTTTTTTGGCAAGGGCTTCATGTCGGGCACGCAGACGCACCTGGAGTTCATCCCCGAGCGCACCACCGACTTTATTTTTGCGGCTTACTCTGAAGAGTTTGGCTTGCTGGGCAATTTGCTGCTGATTGCAGGCTTTGTCTTTTTGATTCTGAGGGGCCTGTCCATGGCGCTGGAGGCGTCGACCTTGTTTTCTCGCTTGTTGGCCGGCGCCATCACCATGATTTTTTTCACCTACGCCTTTGTCAATATGGGCATGGTCAGCGGTATCTTGCCGGTGGTGGGCGTGCCGCTGCCCTTTGTGAGCTACGGCGGCACTGCCATGGTCACCCTGGGGCTGGCACTGGGCATGCTGCTGTCCATAGGCCGGGCCAAGCGGCTGGTACAAACCTGATTCAAGTCTGATTCAAGCCTGATTCAGCCCTCTACTTTGCCCGGAGCGTGCGGGCTCCTACAATTTGCTTCATGACCCAATTGCAATCTCACAGCGCCGGCAGCCGCCGCAGCGCGGCCGCAGCCTCACTCAAGCTGAGCACCGCTTCCACCACCGAACGCCTGGCCATTGCCGAGCAATTGCTGCTGGAGCCTTTTGGCCTGGACCGCGGCCACCTGCGGCGCGCGCTGGCAGAGATTGCCGCCCACGGGGCCGATGACGCCGACCTTTACTTTCAGTACACGCGCAGCGAAGGCTGGAGCCTGGAAGAGGGCATTGTCAAAACCGGCTCCTTCAGCATCGACCAGGGCGTGGGCGTGCGGGCGGTCAGTGGTGAGAAAACCGCTTTTGCGTACTCTGATGACATTTCAGCGGCCTCCTTGCTGGACGCCGCCCACACGGTGCGCAGCATTGCTTCGGCGGGCGCAAACGCCCGCGTCAAGGCTGGGCGTGTGGGCAAAGGCCCGGCGGCCAAGATTGCGGCCAGCCGCTCGCTTTATGTGGGCACAGACCCCATTGCCACGATGGACAGCACGGCCAAGGTGGCCTTGCTTGAAAAGGTGGAAAAACTGGCTAAAGCCAAAGACCCGCGCATTGTGCAAGTCATGGCCGGGCTGGCCATGGAGTACGACGTGGTGATGGTGGCGCGCGCCGACGGCACGCTGGCCGCTGACGTGCGGCCGCTGGTGCGCTTGAGCGTGTCGGTGATTGCCGAGCAGGGCGGGCGCCGCGAGACGGGTTCCAGCGGCGGCGGCGGCCGGTTTGGCCTGGCTTACTTTGACGACGAACTGATTGACACCTACGCCCGCGACGCCGTGCAGGCCGCGCTCACCAACTTAGACGCCCGCCCCGCCCCTGCAGGCGAGCTGACTGTGGTGCTTGGCCCAGGCTGGCCCGGCATTTTGCTGCACGAGGCCATTGGCCACGGGCTGGAGGGTGACTTCAACCGCAAGGGCTCCAGCGCCTTTGCAGGCCGCATTGGCCAGCGCGTGGCGGCCAAGGGCGTGACGGTGCTGGATGACGGCACCATGGCCGACCGCCGTGGCTCGCTCAACGTGGACGACGAGGGCAACCCCAGCCAGCGCAATGTGCTGATTGAAGACGGCATTTTGAAGGGCTACATCCAGGACTCGCTCAACGCGCGGCTGATGAAGGTCAAGCCCACCGGCAACGGCAGGCGCGAAAGCTACGCCCACCTGCCCATGCCGCGCATGACCAACACCTACATGCTGGGCGGCGACAAAGCGCCCGAGGAAATTGTGGCCAGCATCAAAAAAGGCTTGTACGCCACCAACTTTGGCGGCGGCCAGGTGGACATCACCTCGGGCAAGTTTGTGTTCTCGGCCAGCGAAGCTTTTTGGGTGGAAAACGGCAAGATCCAATACCCGGTCAAAGGCGCGACCATTGTGGGCAATGGCCCCGATGCGCTCAAGCGCGTGTCCATGATTGGCAACGACATGCGGCTGGACAGCGGCGTGGGCACCTGCGGCAAAGAGGGCCAAAGCGTGCCCGTGGGCGTGGGCCAGCCCACGCTGCGCATTGACGGCATCACCGTGGGTGGCACGGCCTAAAAAGCCAAAGCTCAAAGGCCTGTCAAAGCCTTTGAGCGGTTCTCAAGCCAGGTTGGCGCCGCGCTCAATCACCACGGTGGCGTCGAGCATGCTGCTGGCGTGGTTTTGGTCAGACTGGCTGATCAGCACCGACAGGCCGCTGCCGCGCAGCCCGCCCACCACCTCGGACAAGCGCTGCGACAGCGCGGGCGCCACGCCCTCAAAAGGCTCGTCCAGCAAGAGCAGGCGCTGGCCAATGGTCAGCGCCCTGGCCAGAGCCACCATTTTTTGCTGGCCGCCCGACAGCAGCATGGCCTTGCGTTCGCGCATGGGCAGCAACTCGGGCAGCACTTGGTAGACAAATTCAAGGCGTTCTTTGAGTGGCAGCACGGGCTGTGCCCACAAGGGCACGCAAATGTTTTCTTCCACGGTCAGCTCGGGCACCAGGCCCCGGTCTTCAGGCATGTAGCCAATGCCCAAGCGCGCCCGTTCGTGCGCGGCCTGGCCCTGCAGGGTTTTGCCGTCAAAGTTCAGGCTACCACCCAGCAATGTCAGGTGGCCCATCAGGGTGCGCATGACGGTGGTTTTGCCCGCGCCGTTGCGGCCGATCAGGCCCACCAGTTGACCAGGCGCTATGGTCAAAGACAGGCCGCGCAGGATTTCTACGTTTTGAATGGAGACCTGTGCAGATTCCAGATGAATAAGAGGGGTGGCGCTCATGCTGTGGCCTCTCGGTGTGCGCTGAGTGCATGGGAGGTGCGGGATGCGGGTGCCAGACCCGTGACATGGCGTTGGACCTCGGGGTCGGTGATGACCTGCTCGGCCTGGCCGTCGGCAATCACACGGCCGCTGTAAAAAGCCGCCACGCGGCTGGCGTAGCGGCGCACGATGTCCATGTCGTGCTCTACAAACACCACGCTGACTTGCTCTTGGCTGCGCTCAATGGCCTGCACCACGGTGTCCATGGTGGCGTATTTTTCATCGGCGCTGACACCGCTGGTGGGCTCGTCAAGCAAGAGCAGCTTGGGCTGGCCGGTCAGGGCCATGGCAATGTCCAGCAATTTGCGCACGCCGCCGGGCAACTCGCGCACCGTTTGCATGGCCATAGTCTGCAGGCCAAAGCGCTCAAGCAGGTCCATGCTGCGGGCCACAGACTCGGCGTCGTGCGCGGGCCGCAAAAAATGGCGGCTGCCTTGGTTGGCGTGCCAGGCCGCCAGCACGTTGTCGAGCACGCTCATGTGCAGGTACAGCTGTGGAATTTGAAACGAGCGCGCCACGCCTTTGAGCGTGATCTCGCGCGGAGAGCGCTGCGTGATGTCCTCGCCTGCCAGCAAGATCCGGCCTGCGCTGGGCTTGAGGTAGCCGGTGATCATGTTCACAAACGTGGTCTTGCCTGCGCCGTTGCTGCCAATCAGGCACAGGCGCTCGCCTTGCTGAATGTCTATGCACACATCGGCGGCGGCCACCACCGCGCCAAAGCTGCGTTGCAGCCCTTGGGCCGAGAGCACGGGCTGGCGGTTTGAAGCTGCGTTCATGGGGCGGTCCCTCCCAAAGGCGGCGCTGGCCGCGCACGGCGCATGGGGAACTTCTGGGCCAGGGAGCCCAGGCCATCAGGCAAAAAGCGGATCACCAACAGCAAAAACAAACCCAATGAAAATTGCCAGGTGTTGGGAAAGTAGGAGCTGGAAAACGAGCGCACCAGCTCCAGCAAAAACGAGCTCGCCAAAATCGCCAGCACACTGTGCTGCCCAGCCAAGATGGCCACAAACACAAACTCTCCCGAGGTGGTCCAGTAAGAAAAGTTAGGCTCAATGTGGCCCAGCGCCAACACCGACAGCGCGCCGCCCACCCCGCCCAGGAAAGCGGCCAGAACGTAGTTCCAGGCCACCACGTTGACCACGGAAGAACCTAAGTACTCCACGCGCAATTCGTTCTCGCGCACGGCCAGCGACAGCAGACCGCGCGACGAGTTGCAGTACAGGCGCACCAAGCTGGCCAGCAGGCAGGTGAAAAACGCCGTCACGCTCCACAGCAGCAACTCGGGCCGCGACGCTGGGGCGAGCATGCCAAAGAGGGTGGGGCGCGAGACATTAAAGCCGTCAGAGCCGCCCAGGGATTCAGATTTCATGAGCACGCCGTACATCACCATGGACAGCGCCAGCGTCAGCATGGCAAAAAAGATGCCTCGGTAGCGCGCCAGCAGCGGTGCAAAGGGCGCGGCCACCAAGAGCGCAGCCACCCCGCCCAGCAGGCACAGCAGCAGGGCATCGCGCACGCCCAGGTGGTTAAAGGCGAGCGCGGCGGCATAGCCCCCGGCGGCAAACACCAGGCCCTGGCCAAAGGGCACCACGCCGCTGCGCATCATGATCAAAATACCCAGCGAAACCAGGCCATTGGCCAGTGACAAGGTGGCCAGCGAGACCACCCATTTGGGCGAAAAATAGCCAAAGAGCATCAAGCCCACAAAGCCCAGCACGGCCAGCGACAACAGGCGCGTGGCGGATTGGGGCACAAAGTAAAGAGATGGCACGGTGTTCATGGCCTCAAATCTTTCGCGCCTGAATGCGTTGGAACAGCCCTTCGGGCTTGAAGACCAAGATGACAGCCATCACCACGTAAATGCTGAACAACTCGGCCGGCGGCCACAGGTGCACCGAGGCGGCCCGCGCCAAGCCCACCACCAAAGCCCCAATGGCCGCGCCCTCAATGCTGCCCAACCCGCCAATGATGACCACGGCAAAGCTGGTGATGATCACGCCCACGCTCAGCCCAGGCTGCACGGAAATCATGGGCGCCGTCAAGGCGCCGCCCAGCGCCGCCAAAAACACCCCAGCGCTGAACGCGCCGGCATAAATGCGCGAAATCCGCACGCCCATGCTGGAGGCCACTTCCGGGCTATGGATCACGGCGGTGACTATTTTCCCGGTGCGGGTGTGGTTGAGCACCCACCAGGTCAGCAGCCCACACAGCAGCGCCACCCCAATGAGCAAGATGTCGTAGGTCACGTAGCTCAGTCCACCGAGCTCGATGTTGCCAAAGGCTTGGTAGGTGTCGGACACGTAGTAGGGGTTGACGCCCCAAATCATTTTCATGACGTCCTCGAGCATGAGGAACATGGCGTAGGTCACCAGCACCAAGAGCACCTCGTCCCGGCCATAAAACATGCGCAAGAGGCCGCGCTCGGTCAGGGGCGCGACCAAGGCGGCCACGCCCACGGCGGCCATCACCAAGGCCACCACGCCCAGCGCGGGCGAGACCTTCATGGACAAGACCCAGCCCACCAGGCTGGCGCCGGCGTAAGCGCCAATGGCGTAAAAACTACCGTGGGCGATGTTGAGGATTTTCAACACCCCAAACACCAGGGTCAGCCCCAGGGCCACCACAAACAGCCAAGAGGCGTAGGTAATGCCGTCGAACAAAATGGTTTGCAGCAGGCTCATGCGGGCCTTAAAAAGGTCAAAATGGCATCACGACCCCCACTCAGGGAGGTCTCAAGGGCCGGGAAAACTGAAGAAACTGGAAAGTGGCACCAAGGCCAGCCCATGGCTGGCCCTTGGTGCAGTGCGGCCTTTAGCGCTGCAGCGCGTTCAGCACTTTGAACCGGGGAAGCCGGCTTTCATCCAGTCGTCAGACTTCATGTTGGCTGGTGGGTTCACGCACTCGGCGGGGAAGCGCTGAATGTCCTCGACCACCACCATTTTTTTGCCTGCGTCCCAGCGCGTGCGGCCAATGGCTGTTTCTTGAATGGCTTGGTGGCCGTTGCCCAGCGCCATGGTGATGGTGCCGCCAGGGCTGGGCCAGCTTGAGCCTCGCATGGCGGCTGCCAACTGCTCCGTGGTGGGTTTCTTGCCCCCGTTGGCTGCCATGGCTTTTTCAACAGCCGCTTTCAAGCCCATCAGGGCCTGGGCCATGCGGTACGAAGGCTGGGCTGGGTAAACCTTGAGTTCCTTGGAATGGAGCTCAAACCACCAGTCATTCAGAGGTGACTTGGGCGACATCAGGCCGTAAGCGCCACGGGCGCCGAGCACTGCGCCGTTGGGGAACCTCTCACCCAGGGGCACCAAGGTGTGGTCGGCGGCTGAAAACACGGGGATTTGCTTTTGAAACACGCCCCGCGCACCGGCTTGCAAAATATAAGCTTGGAGGTCGCCACCCCACAGGCTGGAATAGACCAAGTCGGCCGGCCGGGTCATGAGGGCAGAAATTTCAGTTCCGTACTGGCCCGCGCCAAACTTGGGCAGCAGGTCGGCCTGCGATTTGGCGTTGGGGAACAGTTGCTGCATGGACAGCACAAAGTCGGCCTTGCTGTCTTGGCCCCAGGCGTAGTCCTGGTTGATCATGTTGAAGGTGTCCACCTTGATGTTGCGGGCCTTGAGGTAGCGGGCCAAAGACACGTTGTCCATGGTGGCGTGGGCAGATGTGCGGAACACGTAGTTGTACTTGCCGTCTTCAAAAATACGGGGTGTGCCGCAGTCGTAGAGGATGAGGAATTTTTTAAGCTCTTCTGCCACGGGCGCCACCGCCAGGCAGTCGCCAGAGCTCACGTAGCCCAAGATGGCGTCGACCTTTTCACGGTCATACAGGGTGCGCAACTCTTGCACCTGCTTGGTGGCACCACCTGCTTCGTCCACATACACGGCTTCGATCTTCATACCGCCAAAGCCAGGCCGGTTGTAGGGTGCGGGTGCGGCGCCCTTGTTGAATTGGTCAACCAGCAGCTTGCCCGCGTTGATGGCTGGCACGCCAAAGCTTTCAGCCGCTTGGCCAGACAGGAAGCTGACAATGCCCACCTTGAAGGTGTCTTGAGCCAAGGCTGGCAAAGCGGCCAGCGAGACAGCGGCGGAGATGAGGGTTTTTTTCAAAAGGCCAAGGCGGGGCTTGATGGTCGCGTGGGACATGATTTCTCCAAATGAAGGGCGGTCAGGTGCAATGACCTGTGAAAAACTCCGAATCGAAAGTTGTATCAACCGTCAATTCACCTCTAAATGTCGACCATCTTGCGCAAGATGCGAACAGTGTTTTCACCATTAGGCTGTACCCGGGGTTGCATGGGGCGCTGACCCGCTGCTGATCGAGTTTGGTAAGAGGCGTCATGGAGTTGTGCTACATTGAATTCATGTGTTTTGGTTTTCACCACTTTTATTTTTGGTTCTCTGTCCCAGGCGGACGAGAGGCCACGGCTTAAACAACCCACACCCTCCCATCAAACCGCCGCAGCGTTCAGCCCGGCGGTTTTTTTATTTTCACTTCTCAAAGTTCCAGCCAAGGAGTTCCCCATGAATGCACCCGCCCCACGCGCCAGTGAGCCCTGGTATGCGCGTCCGCTCGATAAAACCAGCCAGACCGACGACGAACGCATCAAGGACATTACTGTGCTGCCACCTCCTGAACACTTGATTCGCTTTTTCCCCATCCACGGCACGCCCGTGGAGACCTTGATCACGGGCACCCGCCAAGCCATTCGCAACGTCATGGCCGGCAGCGACGACCGTTTGCTGGTGGTTATTGGCCCGTGCTCTATCCATGACCCGTCAGCGGCGCTGGAGTACGCCCGCCGCTTGGTGGAGCAGCGCAAAAAATACCAAGGCACGCTGGAAATCGTGATGCGCGTGTACTTTGAAAAGCCGCGCACCACCGTGGGTTGGAAGGGGCTGATCAACGACCCTTACCTGGACGAGAGCTTTCGCATTGACGAAGGCTTGCGCATGGCGCGCCAGCTGCTTATTGATATCAACCGCTTGGGTTTGCCCGCTGGCAGCGAATTTTTAGACGTGATTTCCCCACAATACATAGGTGATTTGATCGCTTGGGGCGCGATTGGCGCGCGCACCACCGAGAGCCAGGTGCACCGTGAATTGGCCTCGGGTATCTCGGCGCCCATTGGTTTTAAGAACGGAACCGACGGCAACATTCGCATTGCCACCGACGCCATTCAGGCGGCAGCGCGTGGCCACCATTTTTTATCGGTGCATAAAAACGGCCAAGTGGCCATTGTGCAAACCAACGGCAACCCCGACTGCCATGTGATTTTGCGCGGAGGCAAAGCACCCAACTACGACGCCGCCAGCGTGGATGCCGCCTGCAAAGACTTGGCCGCCGCCCAACTGCCCACAGCCTTGATGGTCGATTGCAGCCATGCCAACAGCTCCAAGCAGCACCAAAAACAGCTGGACGTGGCGCGCGACATTGCAGCCCAGGTGGCTGGCGGCTCACGCCAGGTGTTTGGCCTGATGGTGGAAAGCCACCTCCAGCCCGGCGCACAAAAATTCACGCCGGGCAAAGACGACGCCTCGGCCTTGGAATACGGCAAAAGCATCACCGACGCTTGCCTGAGCTGGGACGACTCGACCACCTTGCTGGAAGGGCTGTCAGAGGCGGTGCTGGCGCGGCGCGGGCGCTGAGCTGCCGACCGGCGCGCTTGCGCGGCTTGGTTTTTGGTGTGGATGCGCATTCAATGCGCATAAAATGCGTCAACCATTTTTCAAAAGGATGTCGCATGCAGGTCCTGGATGTGTCGGCCAAAAAACCGGTCAACCTCTCGCTCAACGAGTCCTTGGTGCAAGAGTCGCGTGCCTACTGCGGCAACTTGTCGGCCAAGGTCGAGGAAATGCTGCACGCCTATGTGCTGTCTGAGCGGCAAGCCAGGCAGGAGCTGCGCCAGCAGGCGCAGCAGACCACGGCCGACTGGAACGCTCTGCACGCGGCGGTGGGCTCTTACGCCGACGGGCATTCCACCTTGTAGGCCCGTGGCGCAGTACGACGTTCACATTAACCCTGGCCCCCTGCGCGCTTCAGTGCCCATGGTGGTCTTGGTTCAATCGAGTTTGTTTGACGGTTATCGCCGCCGCGTGGTGGTGCCGCTGGTGCTCCGCTCGGCTTTGCCGGCGGGCGCCAAGGTGGCGGGCACGCGCCTCAATCCCGTGTTTGAGCTCCAGGGGCAAAGCGTCGTGTTGCACCCGCTGGACATGGTGTCTGTGGCCATGGACCAACTGGGTGCGTGTGTAGGCTCTTTGGCCGACCAAGGGCAAGCCGTGGCCGACGCGCTGCACGAGTTGCTTACCCGCAGTTGGGGCTGAACTTCATCAGTCGCCCATCATGAAGGCGCCTAGGCCTTGACCAAAGGCCTCGCTCACTCCACCTTGGCGCCCGAAATTTTGATCAGCTTGGCCCATTTGGCGATTTCGTCGCGCATGAAGCGGGCGAACTCTTCAGGGCTGTCGCCCACCGGCTCGGCGCCTTGCGCGGCCAGTTGTTCACGCACGGCGGGCATTTTCAAAATCTTGACCACTTCGGCATTGAGCTTGGCAATGACCTCGGGCGGTGTGCCTGCGGGTGCGTACAGGCCCGACCACGCCTGGGTGTCGTAGCCCTTGAGCCCCGCTTGGTCCACGGTGGGCACCTCAGGCAGCTGAGAGACGCGGCGCAAGCTGCTCACCGCAAGGATGCGGGCTTTGCCCGATTTCACATGGCCTATGCCCGTGGGCATGTTGATGAACATCATGTTGACCTGCCCGCCAATCAAGTCCGCCACGGCGGGCGGGCCGCCCTTGTAGGGAATGTGCGTGATGTCCACATTGGCCATGAGCTTGAACAGCTCAGACGACAAGTGGCTGGAGGTGCCCTGGCCGGTGGAGGCAAAGGAGATTTTCCCTGGCGACTTCGCAGCCAGGGCGATCAGCTCTTTGACCGAGTTCGCGGGCAGGGCGGGGTTGACGATCAAGATGTTGGGCACCGTGCCCACCAAGGTGATGGGCGCCAGGTCTTTGATGGGGTCGTAAGACAGCCGGCTGTAAAGCGAGGTGTTGATGGCGACAATCTCTGAGCCCATCAAGAGGGTGTAGCCATCGGCGGGCGACTTGGCCACCGCCTCCACCGCGATGTTGCCACCCGCACCCGCGCGGTTTTCCACCAGCACCGGCTGGCCCAAAGACTCTGACAGCTTGGTGCTCACCACCCGCGCAAAAAAGTCCACCGTGCCGCCCGCCGGGAAAGGCACCACCATCTTGATGGGTTTGGACGGAAAACTTTGCGCGTTGGCCGCCAGGGCGCCCCACATCAGTGTGAGCGTAAAAAGGCGCTTAAGCATGACTCTCAATTGCAATCTCCAGGGTCTTTTGACCGTCAAATTTGCAGTCTAGCAACATTCGAAGCATTCAACCTAAATCCGGCAGTTGGGCGGGGCCGAGGGGCTGACGAACCAGGTCTCTGGCTAGGCGCGAGTGCCCCCCGGACTGCCTGTCCGGGGGGTGCGAGCAACAACGCCAGAGGCCTGAAGCGGCAGACCTGCGGCCGTGCAGCGCTTCACCCATGAGGTGAGGACTGTCGTGTGCGCAAGTGTTTGGTTCATAAAGTGTTTGAAGCGGAAGCAAGCGGCCAACTGCCGGGTTTAGGTTCAAGGGCCATGGCGCTTGCGCCCGACTACCACGGACCCATGTCTATCCATTCCTCCAAGGCCGCTTGTTGTTTGGCCATGCGGCGTTGTGTCTTGATCCAGTCCTTGATTTCTGCAGGGTCACGCAGACGGTCCAAGTCGGCTTGCAACAGCTTCAAGTGGTGTCGCAGCTCGTCTTGTTGCGTTTGAAGTTCGCGCTCTATGACGTGGTCGGCGTGCTTGGCGCTCACCTGGAAACCCAAGGCGTGGCTGGCGCGCAGCTCGCTTTGCTGCAACTCGGCCTCCAAGGTGGGCAGCTGTTGCTTGAGCAAGGTGCCCATGGAGTGCAGTTTTTCGTCGGCCATGCGGCTGATGGCCTCGGCATCCAGGGCGGTGGTTTGCAGTTGCAATTTCAGCAAGGTGGCCAGGTCTTGCCGCTCGTAGGCGGCGTTGGCTTGGCTCATGAGCTCGGTTTTGCGTGTGCGCTCCTCTGGGTCACTTTCCCGGTCGGGGTGCAGGGCACTGGCCAGCTGCCTGTACAAGGTGCGCAGCGTGGTCTTGGCGTCGAGCAGCTCTTGCTCGGCTTGCTCAGCGGCTTGTTGTTGGCGGGTGTTTTTTCGCCTTTTGCGCCTGGTGGGCTGGGCTTGCCCCTCACCTGGCCCCTTGTTCAAGGCGATTCTTTGCATCAGCAAAGCCATGAGGGCGTCCGGGTCATCGGGCAGGTCGGGCTGCTCGTCGGCGGCAAAGGTGGCCTGCACCAGATCGCGCAGCGCTTGAATATCCTCTGCCTCATCTTGCGCCCACTGGGCTTGCTCTTTTTTGCTGTAGTAAAGGTCAAACAGTGCCAACAGTTCGGGGTCTTGCAGGTGCTCGGTTTGCAGCAGCAGGTCGGCCACCATTTGTGAAAGGTCGCGGCGTTGTGCCTTGCTCACATGACGGGTTTGCAGGTGCCCGTGCAAAAGCAGCAGCATGGCTTTGAGCTGGCCATCGGCTTGTGAGCGCAAGGCCGCCATGGCCTGCTGGTGGGGGCCTTGAAATTTGTGCACGCGCTCGTCCAGCGCTTGCAGCATCACGGTCACGTTGTGGATGCGCGAGAGCAGCTTGTTAAAGCTTTGCTGCGCAGGGCTGAGCTTGCGCCCGGTGTGGGCCGGCGTGACCCGCAAGGCTTGCAAGGGCGCCTGAGGGGCTTCCTCTGGGTGGGGAATGGGCTGGCCAAACAGATCAGTTTGCTCAAAAGCTGCTTTGGTGGGCATGGTGAACTCAGCTTTTCAGGGTCAAAGTGGGGCGCGGTCCAACTGTGCCAGCAGCCGCTCATGAATGCCGCCAAAGCCGCCGTTGCTCATGCACAGCACATGGTCGCCCGCTTGCGCTTGGGCCAGCACCTGGGCGATGAGCTCGTCCAGGTTGGCGCCCACCTGGGCTTTGCCCCCCATGGGGGCGAGCGCGGCTGCCGCGTCCCAGTCCAGCCCGCCCGAGTGGCAAAAGGCGAGGTCGGCTTCTTCCAGGCTCCAGGGCATCAGGGCTTTCATGGTGCCGAGCTTCATGGTGTTGCTGCGCGGCTCAAAGACCGCCAGAATGCGCGCGCTGCCCACTTGTCGGCGAAGGCCGTTGACCGTGGTGCGAATGGCCGTGGGGTGGTGGGCGAAGTCGTCGTACACCCTGATGCCGCGCACGGTGCCGCGCAGCTCCATGCGGCGCTTGACGTTTTGAAAGCTGCCCAGGGCCTGCGCTGCCATTTGCGGGCTCACGCCCACATGCTCGGCCGCGGCGATGGCGGCCAAGGCATTGAGCTGGTTGTGCACCCCGCCCAAGTCCCAGTCCACCTGGGCCACGGCTTGGCCGCCTTGGCGCACCGTAAAGCTGGCGGGCTCGCCCTCGGCGCTGAAGTCGCTTTGCGCCGCGCCAAAAGAGCGGGTCTGGCTCCAGCAGCCCTGGGCCAGCACGCGCTGCAGGCTGTCCTCCAGGCCATTGACCACCACCTGCCCCGTGCCAGGCACGGTGCGCACCAGGTGGTGAAACTGGCGCTCAATGGCGGCCAAGTCAGGAAAAATGTCGGCGTGGTCGAATTCGAGGTTGTTGAGCACGGCCGTGCGCGGCCGGTAATGCACAAACTTGCTGCGCTTGTCAAAAAAAGCCGTGTCGTACTCGTCGGCCTCAATCACAAAGGTTTGGCCCTGACCCAGCCGGGCCGACACGCCAAAGTTCAGTGGCACGCCGCCGACCAAAAACCCAGGCGCCAGCCCAGCTTGGTCCAGCACCCAGGCCAGCATGGAGGTGGTGGTGGTTTTGCCGTGGGTGCCCGCAACCGCCAGCACATGCCGGCCTTGCAGCACATGCTCGGCCAGCCATTGGGGACCGCTGGTGTAAGGCAGGCCACGCTCCATGAGGGCTTCCATCAGCGGGAATTTAGGGCTGCCATCGGCCTGGCGGCTGCGCGAGACCACGTTGCCCACCACGAACATGTCGGGCGAAAAGCCCGCAGCGTCCAGTGGCTCGGCCGCATAGCCTTCGGTCAGTTCAATGCCCAGGGCGCGCAGTTGATCGCTCATGGGCGGGTAGACGGCCGTGTCGCAGCCGGTGACACGGTGGCCGGCTTCGCGGGCCAAAGCAGCCAGGCCGCCCATGAAGGTGCCGCAAATACCCAGGATATGAATGTGCATGGCCAAATTGTAGGAGCCGGCTGACGGGCACAATCCTGGCCATGACAGGCCTGCATGACTGCGATCCCCTCAAGCTCGAGATTGCCCAGACGGCTGCTGCCCTGGTGGTCGACGAGGGGCTGGAGTACGGCGCGGCCAAGCGCCGCGCCCTCAAGCAACTGGGCTTGCCGCCGCGCACCCCCCTGCCCGACAACGACCTGGTGGATGACGCGGTGCGCGAGCACATTTCGCTTTTTTGCGAGGACACCCAGCCTGCCGAACTGCGTGCCTTGCGCGAGCTGGCCATGGTCTGGATGCAGCGCCTGGCCGAGTTTCGGCCTCACCTGGGGGGCGCGGTCTGGCACGGCACGGCCACACGCTTGTCAGACATTTACCTGCAGTTGTTTTGCGATGACCCTAAATCGGCCGAGTTGTCGCTCATTGAGCACCAGGTTGACTTTGAGGTCAGCAGTGTCACCGGCTTCAACGGCGAGACCGTGGACGCCCTGAGCATCCGCAGCCTGTGCCAACCGATCAACGAAACCATAGGGGTTCACCTGATGATTTATGACCATGACGACGTGCGTGGCGCCTTGCGCCCCGATGGCCGGGGCCGCAGCCCGCGTGGCGATGCTGCCGCCCTGACCCGCCTGCTGGAGGCGGCCGCATGAAGCGCCGGGCCTGGATGTATGCCGGTGTAGGCGCTGCCGCCGTGGCGGCGGGCGCAGGCACCTCTTGGTGGCGCTGGCAGCTTGACGCGCCGCCAGTCGGCGAGGGCTTGGGCGCGTTTTGGGGCGCTACTTTGGATTCGCCCGAGGGAAAGCCTGTGCCCTTGGTCGGATTTCGTGGCAAGCCTTTGCTGGTGAATTTTTGGGCCACCTGGTGCCCGCCTTGCGTGCAAGAGCTGCCTATGATCAATGCCTTTTATGAAGCTCAGCGCAACCGGGGCTGGCAGGTGTTGGGCATCGCTATTGACCAACCCAGCGCTGTTCGGCAGTGGCTGCAGCGCTCGCCCTTGTCATTTCCCGTGGTCTTGGCGGGTTTGCAAGGCACGGAGATGAGCAAAAACCTGGGCAACCAAGCCGGTGGCCTGCCGTTTTCGGTGTTGTTCAGCGCCAAAGGCGAGGTGCTGGAGCGCAAGCTCGGGCAGTTGCATGCGGATGACCTGAAGAAGTGGGCTGCCAAAGCCTGAGAGGGCTTTCATGCGCTGCTTGCGCTTAAACACGCAGGATTTTTCTTTAACTGTCGGCTAAAATAATCAATTTTAATTCAAGCGCGTTCCGGTCCAAAAATTTTTGAGCAGGAGCACACCTCCTGGCTGGTTCAACAAGCCATTCCTCAGGTTTGTGGTGTTTGTGAATAAGTGCGATTTATTTGAATTTTGATTCTGATGACGATCAAAGCCAGCAAATAACGCGACAATCAATCAAAAGCCGCTTTGGCTTTTCTTTTGCGGTCTGCCCGCTTCCCCTCATCTGCTTCGCTGTGTGCGAAGGCCTGTTGACACCCCAAAGGGCCTCTTGGCTCCTGCTGGAAGGAATAAAACCATGGATTTGCGCAAACTCAAGACTCTGATCGATCTGGTCTCGGAGTCGAATGTTTCTGAACTGGAGATCACGGAAGCCGAAGGCAAGGTCCGTATTGTCAAGGGCGGTGGTGTGCCTATGGTGATGCAAGCGCCGGTGGTGATGCCTCAAGCTCCCCAGGCGGTGGCTGCGCCTGTGGCCGCAGTGGCATCGGCCCCTGCTGCACCGCCTGAGCCTTCAGGCCATGCGGTCACCTCTCCCATGGTCGGCACCTTCTACCGCTCGGCCAGCCCGGGCGCCAAGGCTTTTGTGGAAGTGGGCAGCCAAGTCAAGGTCGGCGACACCATCTGCATCATTGAGGCCATGAAAATCCTCAATGAAATTGAGGCCGACAAGGCCGGCACCGTGCTGCAAATTTTGTGCGAAAACGGCCAGGCCGTGGAATACGGGCAGCCGCTGCTCATCATTGAGTGAGCAGCCCCACGATGTTCAAAAAGATCCTGATCGCCAACCGCGGAGAAATTGCGCTTCGCATCCAGCGGGCCTGCCGAGAACTCGGCATCAGGGCCGTGATGGTGTATTCCGAGGCCGACCGCGAAGCCAAGTACGTCAAGCTGGCCGACGAGTCGGTGTGCATTGGCCCGGCCCCCTCGGCGCTGAGTTACCTCAACATGCCCGCCATCATTTCGGCCGCCGAGGTGACAGATGCGGAAGCCATACATCCCGGCTACGGCTTTTTGAGCGAAAACGCCGACTTTGCCGAGCGTGTGGAAAAAAGCGGCTTCAAGTTCATTGGGCCTTCGCCCGAGTCCATCCGCATCATGGGCGACAAGGTCTCGGCCAAGCAGACCATGATCAAGGCAGGCGTGCCCTGCGTGCCCGGCTCTGAGGGCGCGTTGCCTGACGACCCCGCCGTGATCAAGCGCATTGCCAAGTCGATTGGCTACCCCGTCATCATCAAGGCCGCTGGTGGCGGCGGCGGTCGGGGCATGCGGGTGGTGCACACCGAGGCGGCCTTGGTCAATGCCGTGCAGACCACCAAGGCCGAGGCGGGAGCCGCTTTTGGCAACCCTGCGGTCTACATGGAGAAATTCCTGCAGAACCCCCGGCATGTCGAAATCCAGATCATGGCCGACCAGTACAAAAACGCGGTTTGGCTGGGCGAGCGCGACTGCTCCATGCAGCGTCGCCACCAAAAAGTGATTGAAGAGGCGCCTGCACCGGGTATTGCGCGCAAGTTGATTGAAAAAATTGGCGACCGCTGCGTGGCTGCCGTCAAAAAAATGGGCTACCGCGGGGCGGGCACCTTTGAGTTTTTGTTTGAAAACGGCGAGTTTTACTTCATTGAGATGAATACCCGCGTGCAGGTGGAGCATCCCGTCACCGAGATGGTCACCGGCGTGGACGTGGTGAAAACGCAGATCATGGTGGCGGCTGGCGAAAAACTCCCCTTCACGCAACGCCAAATCGAGATCAAAGGCCACGCGATCGAGTGCCGCATCAACGCCGAAGACCCCTACAAATTCACCCCTTCTCCCGGCCGCATCACGGCCTGGCACGCACCGGGTGGCCCTGGCGTTCGCGTGGATTCGCACATTTACGCCAACTACTTTGTGCCGCCCAATTACGACTCCATGATTGGCAAAATCATTGTCCATGGGGACACCCGCGAGCAGGCCCTGGCCCGCATGCGCTCGGCCTTGATCGAAACCGCCGTGGAAGGCATCAACACCAACATTGCGCTGCACCGCGAGTTGATGGTGGACGCCAAGTTCATGGACGGCGGCACCAACATCCATTACCTCGAAGAGTGGCTCTCCAAGCGCCAGCGCTGAACAACAAGGATTGGCATGAGCCTGTTTGAATGGGTGGTTCTGGCCCCGGCTGACAAAGTCGATATCTTGAGCGAGGCGCTTGAAGCGCTCGAAGCCCTGAGCGTGTCGGTGGAAGACGCTGACGCGCAGACCCCTGCGGAGCAAGCGCTGTTTGGCGAGCCCGGCATGCCGCCACCCCAGGCGGGCTGGAACCGTTCGCGCATCGTGGCGCTGTTTCCGGACGAAGCTGCCGCCACCGAAGCCCAAGCCTTGCTGCAGGCCCAAGACTTTTTTGAGGGCTGCAGCGCCGTGGCCGTGGCGCCAGTGCCCGAGCAAGACTGGGTGCGCCTGACGCAGTCGCAGTTTGCACCTGTGGAGATCACCCCTGAGTTCTGGATTGTGCCGACCTGGCACGAACCGCCTGCGCAGGCGCGCCAAGTCATTCGCCTGGACCCGGGCCTGGCCTTTGGCACGGGCACGCACCCCACCACGCGCATGTGCTTGCGTTGGACGGCTGGCGGGCTGCCCCAGCAAGGCGGCCAAGCGCCTGCACTTGGCCGGGTGCTGGACTACGGCTGTGGCTCGGGCATTTTGGCCATAGGCGCGGCCAAGTTTGGCGCCTCAGACCTGGATGCGGTAGACATTGACCTTGCGGCAGTGCAGTCAACCCTGGCCAACGCCCAGGCCAATGGCGTGCAGGTTCGCGCAGGCCTGCCCGACTTGGCCACTGGCGCCTACCAGACCGTGTTGGCCAATATTTTGGCCACCCCCTTGAAGGTGCTGGCGCCGCTGTTGTGCGCGCACGTGGCGCCCGGCGGGGTGCTGGTGTTGGCTGGCATCTTGGAGCGCCAAGCCGAAGAGCTGCAGCAAGCTTATGCGCCTTACTGCGCGCTCAGCGTGGCCGACGCGCAAGAGGGCTGGATTTTGATGACCGCCCAGTTCTGAACTCATTTCTGACCCAATCTGGGGTCTGATCTGATGCGCTCAGCCATAGCCCTTGGCGCTCTTTCCTTGGCGTGAACTCTACAATTTGTATTTCTTTGTCCAGCTGCAACTGTGCGCTGGCTTTTTTGCCCCTGCGGCATGACCTTTTTGACGGACCTCCCCCATGCCTGCCCTGATTTGTGGATCCCTGGCCTTTGACACCATCATGAGTTTTGAGGGCCGTTTTGCCGAGCAGATCCTGCCCGAGCAACTGCACATTCTCAATGTGTCTTTTTTGGTGCCTTCCTTGCGGCGCGAATTTGGCGGTTGCGCGGGCAACATTGCCTACAGCCTGCACCAGCTTGGCGGCACGCCTGTGCCCATGGCCATGGTGGGCAGCGACGGTGCAGACTATGTGGCGCGTTTCAAGGCCTTGGGCATTCAGACCGAGTTCATTCGTGAATTGGCCGACAGCTACACCGCCCAAGCCATGATCATGACCGACCGGGACAACAACCAAATCACCGCCTTTCACCCTGGCGCCATGAGCCAAGCGCACCAAACGCGCATTGAGGCCCGCACCGACATCGCGCTGGCCATCATTTCGCCGGACGGGCGCGACGCCATGCTGCAGCACGCCGAACAACTCCATGCGGCTGGCATTCCTTTTGTGTTTGACCCCGGCCAGGGCCTGCCTATGTTCAATGGCGAGGAGTTGCTGCGCTTTGTGGACATGGCCACCTGGGTCACGGTCAATGACTACGAAGGCCGAATGCTCACCGAACGCACAGGGCTGTCATCGGCTGAGATTTCTCGCCGCGTCAAAGGGCTGGTGGTGACCCTGGGCGGTCAAGGCTGTGAGGTCTGGGTAGATGGCCAGCAAACCATGGTGGCGCCAGTGGTTGCCGACAAACTGGTCGATCCCACGGGCTGCGGCGATGCGTTTCGCGGAGCGCTGCTGTTCGGGCTGGAGCGAGGTTGGTCACTGGTGGACGCCTGCGCTTTGGGCAACCGCGTGGGTTCGCACAAGATCACCACACCGGGTTGCCAAAACTACACGCTGAACCACTTGCGCCCGGCCTGAGTCCAGGCGAAAAAAAGCCCAACATCGCAAGATGTTGGGCTTTGATCAAACCGTTGTGCAGGCTCAGGGCTTGGTGGCCGTGGGGAACGGCCAAGCCGCCTGAGGATTCAACGTGGTCTGAGCCGCAGGGGCAGGGGCAACGGGTGCCTTCGCAGCTGGCTTTTTGGCCGCTTTTTTGGCAGCAGGCTTTTTGGCGGCAGGCTTTTTAGCAGCTGCTTTTTTCACGGCTGCTTTTTTGGCTGGGGCCTTTTTCGCTGCTGCTTTAGGGGCGGCTGCTTTTTTCGCTGCTACTTTTTTGGCGGGTGCCTTAGGAGCGACGGCTTTTTTGGCCGGGGCTTTCTTGGCAGCCACTTTCTTCGCGGCTACTTTTTTTGCCGGCGCCTTTTTGGCTGCCACGGCGGTCTTCGGTGCAGCTTTTTTAGCCGCAGGTTTTTTTGCAGTTGCCATAGTTATCTCCTTGATCACATTGCAAAGAGCACTTCACGACAGGTGTCCGTGAAGCGATCCGCAGCGTTGGGCTCATAAAGCGGCCCAGCGCCGCGAACGCGGGAGCGGCTGCCCAGGCTTCTTCTGTCGAGAAGCTCATGGGCAGGCGCGAATTCGGTCGTCATTTCTTGGGGTTGAGGGTCAGTCCCAGGACAGGGCACCACCGGATTGGTACTCAATGACGCGTGTTTCAAAAAAGTTGCGTTCCTTTTTGAGGTCAATCATCTCGCTCATCCAGGGGAAGGGGTTTTCTTCGTTGGGGAACAAAGCCTCCAGGCCAATTTGGGTGGCACGGCGGTTGGCGATGTAGCGCAAATAGCCTTTGAACATGGACGCATTGAGCCCCAGCACGCCGCGCGGCATGGTGTCTTCGGCGTAGCGGTACTCCAACTCGACCGCCTTCATGAACAAGGCCTTGATCTCGTCCTTGAACTCGGGCGTCCACAGGTGTGGGTTTTCAAGTTTGAGCTGGTTGATCAGGTCAATGCCAAAGTTGCAGTGCATGGACTCGTCGCGCAAGATGTACTGGTACTGCTCGGCCGCACCGGTCATTTTGTTTTGGCGGCCCAGCGCCAAAATTTGCGTGAAGCCCACGTAGAAGAACAAGCCCTCCATCAAGCAGGCAAAGACGATCAGCGACTTGAGCAGGGTCTGGTCGGTCTCGGGCGCGCCGGTTTTGAAGTTGGGGTCCATGATCGCCTCGATGAAGGGGATCAGGAACTGGTCTTTGTCGCGGATGGACTGAACTTCGTTGTAGGCGTTGAAGATCTCGGCCTCGTCCAGACCCAGCGACTCGGTGATGTACTGGTAGGCGTGGGTGTGAATGGCTTCTTCAAAGGCCTGGCGCAGCAAGAACTGGCGGCACTCGGGCGCCGTGATGTGGCGGTAGGTGCCCAGCACAATGTTGTTGGCGGCCAGGGAATCGGCCGTCACAAAAAAGCCGAGGTTGCGCATGACCAGACGGCGCTCGTCGTCAGTCAGACCGTTGGGGTCTTTCCACAGCGCAATGTCGCGTGTCATGTTCACTTCCTGCGGCATCCAGTGGTTGGCGCAGGTGGCCAGGTATTTTTCCCAGGCCCACTTGTACTTGAAGGGCACCAACTGGTTGACGTCGGTCTGGCCGTTGATGATGCGTTTGTCTGACGCTTTGATGCGTTTGCCGGCACCCGAGGCGGGCTTGGCTGCAGGCACAGAAAGCGCCACAGGCGCCAAGGCTGCATCGTTGAGCATGCGCGTGGGCATGGCTGCAAAAGAAGGAGGCTCTACCGGGCGCACGCCTGAGGCGCCGCCTAGATTTTGCACAGAGGGTTTGACTTCTTCGTCCCAGGTCAACATGGTGATTTCTCAATTCGATGATTATGAAAGCCAACAGAAAAAATGAAAAGAATTCGTTTTGTGTCGGCCCCAGAGTTGTTGCTCAATTGCATCGAAGAGCGCACTGTGAAGTGCGCGCCTCGCACAGGTGGTCAAGGTCGGGTGTTGCAGTGCTTGCGGCTTGCAAAAATATTTGTATGTCGCCTTGTAGCGTGCCTGGTTTCATTGGCAGGCTTCGCAGCCCGGGTCATCGATGGCGCAAAACATAATGTCGGTCGCCGCTGTCGTGTTCATCTGCGCTTGCGCGGCGGCTGCGGCAGCTGCCAAGGCACTCGGTGCGGCTGCACTCACCGTGCTGCTGCCAGTCCCGGAGGAGACCGCGTTGAGGTTGCCGGTCTGCACGGTTGATTTCTCAACGTGCGTGGCAGACATGGTGCGCAGGTAATAGGTGGTTTTCAGGCCGCGCAGCCAAGCCAGTTTGTAGGTGTCGTCTAGCTTTTTGCCGGACGCGCCCGCCATGTAGATGTTCAGGGACTGGGCCTGATCGATCCACTTCTGGCGGCGCGAGGCGGCTTCCACAATCCACTGCGGCTCGACCTCAAAAGCCGTGGCATAGAGCGCTTTGATGTCTTGCGGCACACGGTCAATGGGGCGCAGCGAGCCGTCAAAGTGTTTGAGGTCCACCACCATCACTTCGTCCCACAGGCCCAGGCGCTTCAAGTCGCGCACCAGGTAGCTGTTGATCACCGTGAACTCACCCGACAGATTGGACTTGACCGAGAGGTTGCCAAAGCAAGGCTCGATGCAGGCGTCCACGCCGATGATGTTGGAGATGGTGGCGGTGGGTGCGATGGCCACGCAGTTGGAGTTGCGCATGCCGTCTTGGGCGATTTTGGCGCGCAGGGCGTCCCAGTCCAGCGTCGCGCTGCGGTCCACTTCCAGGTAGCCGCCGCGTGACTTGGCCAACAGGTCCAGGGTGTCCAGCGGCAAGATGCCTTGGTCCCACAGCGAGCCCTTGTAGCTGGAGTACTTGCCGCGCTCGTTGGCCAACTCGGTGGACGCCCAGTAGGCGTAATAGCAAATGGCCTCCATGGACTGGTCGGCAAACTCCACCGCCTGCTGGCTGGAGTAGGGAATGCGCATTTCGTAGAGGCTGTCCTGGAAGGCCATCAGCCCCAGGCCCACTGGGCGGTGGCGCAGGTTGGAGTCGCGCGCTTTTTTAACCGCGTAGTAGTTGATGTCGATCACGTTGTCCAGCATGCGCATGGCTGTGCGAACGGTTTTCTTGAGCTTGTCGTGGTCCAGCTCACGGCCGTGGGGGCCGTCTTTCAAGTGCTGCACCAAATTGACCGAACCCAAATTGCAAACGGCGGTTTCGGTGTCGCTGGTGTTGAGCGTGATCTCGGTGCACAGGTTGGACGAGTGCACCACGCCCACATGCTGCTGGGGTGAGCGCACGTTGCAAGCGTCTTTGAAGGTGATCCAAGGATGACCGGTTTCAAACAACATGGAGAGCATCTTGCGCCACATGTCGGTGGCTTCGAGCTTGCGGCTGGGCTTGAGCTCACCACGCTCTGCCTTGGCCTCGTAGGCCAGGTAGGCTTTTTCAAAGGCTTCACCGCACAGGTCGTGCAGGTCTGGGCAGGTCGAGGGCGAGAACAGCGTCCAGCTGCCTTTTTCCATGACGCGGCGCATGAACAGGTCGGGGATCCAGTTGGCCGTGTTCATGTCGTGCGTGCGGCGGCGGTCGTCGCCGGTGTTCTTGCGCAGCTCCAGGAACTCTTCGATGTCCAGGTGCCAGGTTTCCAGGTAGGTGCAGACCGCGCCCTTGCGCTTGCCGCCTTGGTTGACCGCCACCGCCGTGTCGTTGACCACTTTGAGGAAAGGCACCACGCCTTGTGACTCACCGTTGGTGCCCTTGATGTGCGAGCCCAAGGCGCGCACGCGCGTCCAGTCGTTGCCCAGTCCGCCTGCAAACTTAGACAGCAAGGCGTTTTCTTTGATGGACTCGTAAATGCCGTCCAGGTCGTCGGGCACCGTGGTCAGGTAGCAGCTCGACAGCTGAGGGCGCAGGGTGCCGCTGTTGAACAGCGTGGGCGTGCTGGACATGAAGTCAAACGAAGACAGCAGTTCATAGAACTCAATAGCGCGTGCTTCGCGGTCGATTTCGGCCAGCGACAGGCCCATGGCCACACGCATGAAGAAGGCTTGCGGCAGCTCGATGCGGGTTTTGCGCACATGCAAAAAGTAGCGGTCATACAGGGTTTGCAGGCCCAGGTAGTCGAACTGCATGTCACGCTCGGGCTTGAGCGCCGCGCCCAGGCGGGCCAGGTCAAACTGCTTGAGCCGCGCGTCAAGCAGCTCGTTGTCAATGCCTTTGGCGATGAACTGCGGAAAGTACTCGGCGTAGCGCTCACCCATTTGGTCGTGAGCGACTTCTTCGCCCAGCACTTCGCGGCGGATGGTGTGCATCAACAGGCGCGAGGTGGCGTAGGTGTAGTCTGGCTCTTTCTCGATGAGCGTGCGCGATGCCATGATGGCGGCCTTGTAGACCTCGTCAATCGGCACACCGTCGTAGAGGTTGCGCATGGTCTCGGCCACGATGGGGTCGGGCTTGACGTCGGCGTTCAGGCCTTCGCAGGACACATTGATCAGGCGCTGCAGGTTGTTCACGTCCAGCGGCACGCGCTGACCGCGGTCGGTGACAAACATGGAAGGTGCTGCCACAGGCGCTTGGGCGCTGGTTTGGCGGGCACGTTCTTGCGTGCGCTTTTCGCGGTAAAGCACGTAAGCGCGGGCAATTTCGTGGTGGCCGCCGCGCATCAGGCCGAGCTCGACCTGATCTTGCACGTCTTCAATGTGGAAGGTGCCGCCGCCCGGGCGCGAGCGCATGAGGGCGCGAACCACGGCTTGCGTGAGCTGGTCCACGGTCTCGCGCACGCTGGCCGAGGCCGCGCCCTGCGTGCCGTGCACGGCCAGAAAGGCCTTCATCATGGCCACGGCCAACTTGTTGGGCTCAAAGGGCACCACAGCGCCGTTGCGGCGGATGATCTGGTAGTGGGCGTAAGGGCTGGTCTGAACGTTGACAGCGGCCACGCTGATGGCAGTGCTGCCGGGCAGGGCAGCAGGGGCGTGTGTGGTGGTGTGCATATTTTTTAGCTTTTTTATGGGGTGTGGGGTGAGACTTGCTAGTTTGTTGAGCGATGAATCTGAACGATGGCGCTGGGCATTGGGTTGGGGCGGTGAATCTGGACGGTGAATCGGATCCGATGTCGGCGACTTTTCAGCTAATGTTGAACAAGTTTGAGCTAACTGTGAACTGATCTTGGTTTTTTGACGCATCCAAACCAAGTGTGTGTGAGGCCTGGTTCCGTGACTGAATCTGGGCGCCCTAGAGGCCGCTGTCCGTACTTATGATCTGGCCTGTTACACACTATACCTAGGGTACGAAGGCAATTCAAGCACTAGATGTAGTGTTTTTCTCAGCACGAGTTTGAAAAAACAACGATCGCATTCTTGACGGCTCCCAGCTTTGCTTTGGCACCACCCCGGCCTGCACAAATGTGGGCACGGACTTGCTTGTGGTGAGCACGCCGCTCTCATGGCGGCGAAACCAGCGGCAAATGTGAACTGTTGAGCTGGGGGCCAGGCGTGGCGCGGCTCGCAGCCAGGTTTGGCACACCAAGGTGCGTGGCCATTGACTGGCGTCCGAGCCGCCAGCCTGGCGGCAACCTGCCCCACACGCCCCAGGCTCACCGACTTGGACCCGCTCGGTTCAGGGCGTATCACCTCCCAGTGGAGGAAAGTGCCGATCGGCCAGGCCCAGAGATTTTTGAAGTGTCTGCCAATCAAAGCCCGGCCCGGGGTCGAATTTTCGGCCCGGTGCCACATGTTCATGGCCCGCCAGGTGGGCAATCGGGTAGTGCGCCAGCAAAGCCGCAGCCAAGCTGGCCAGGCTTTCGTACTGCGCGTCTTCGAAGGGCTGGCCGTCAAGCCCTTCTAATTCAATGCCAATGGAGTCGTCGTTGCAGTTGCTGCGCCCGCGGTAGTGGGAGGCGCCTGCATGCCAGGCCCGCTCATTGCAGCTGACGAACTGCCAGAGCTCACCGCCCCGCGCAATAAAAAAGTGCGATGAGACCTCCAGGCCCTGGATCTGTAAAAAATAGGGATGCGCTTGCCAATCAAGCTGGTTGGTGAACAGCTGCTGCACGCAGCCCGTGCCGTACTGGCCAGGCGGCAGGCTGATGGCGTGCAGCACGACCAGGTCAATGCGGGCCCCAGCGGGTCGGGCACCAAAGTTGGGGGAAGCCAGGGCTCGGGCGTGGCGGTACCAGCCTTGGCGCCACAACTTGTGATCAGGCACCCTCAGCGTCCTGGCGGTGGGCCAAACTGCAGTAGTGCAGCCCATGGAGCCCTGCCACGGCGTCTGTGCGCGGCAGGTGCACGGTGCATCGGGCGCATTCAATGATTTCGGTGGGCGACTGCGCTGCAGTGGGGTCCACGGCTTCAGGCTTGTGGTGGGCTGGGTCCTTGCCCTGGACGCGATGGCTGCCGCGCTGGCGCAGTATCAGCCACAGTGCCAGCAGCACCAGGGGAAGCAGCAAGAGGTATTTCATGGTGGGGCGTTCAGTGAATCACTCGCTCAGGCACGCGGAAGGATGACTTCAAGCACAAAACGCGAACCCAGGTAGCTGAGCAGCAAAAAGCCTGCACCCAAATACAACACGCGCACCGCCTGGGGGCCGCGCCAGCCTTGTTGCAGGCGGCCAATCAGCAGGCCGGCAAAGGTCAACCAGGCCAGCATGGAGAAAATCGTTTTGTGGTTCCACATGCTGCGCAGCTGTGGACCGTAAACGGTTTCGGCAAAGTACCAACCGGCCAGCAAACTGGCGGTCAACAGCACAAAACCGGCCTCTACAAAGCGAAATGTCAAGCGCTCCAGAGTCAGCAGCGGCACGCCGTCACCCCGGTCGTCGCCTGCCCGCAGTCGTTTTTCGGCCAGGCTCATGCCATAGCCATGAGCCACTGCCGCTCCAAACAGGCCGTAAGAAGCGATGCCCAGGGCCCAGTGCAGGGGCAGCCAGGGCGAGGCAATGGTGGGGTAGGTCAGCCCGGGAAAGGCCAGTGGCAGCAGCACGGCCACCGCGCCCAGTCCCACCAAGTAGCCGCGCGTGTTCAGGCGCGTGGAAAGCTGGTTTTCAATGGCGACCACCGTCAGCACCAGCCACACCGTCATGGACAAGGCGGGCGCAAAACCAAAGCGGGGTGGCTCACCAAAGAGGCCTTCGGTCAGGCTCAGCGCGTGCAGCAGCCAAGCCAGAAAGAACAAACCCATGCTCGAGCGTCGGCCCATGCGCGAGCGCCAGCCGGCCAGCAAGGCGTAGCCCAAGGCCGAGGCAGCGGCAAGGGCGATGACCCAGGCGGGGCTCAAAGCTAAAATCATGCTTACAGTTTATCCTTTCGCACTTTCATTTCCGTGGTCGCTTGGCGCCTGCGGCACGCCATGGCCTCAGCCCTCACCGACAAACTCTCTCGCCTCGTCAAAGAACTCCGGGGGCAGGCCCGCATCACCGAGGCCAATGTGCAAGACATGTTGCGCGAGGTGCGCATGGCTCTGCTCGAGGCCGACGTGGCCCTGCCCGTGGTGCGCGACTTCATTGCCCGCGTCAAGGACAAGGCCCTGGGCCAAGAGGTGATGGGCTCGCTTTCTCCCGGCCAGGCGCTGGTGGGCATCGTCAACAAGGAACTCGCCGCCACCATGGGCGAGGGCGTGAGCGACATCAACTTGGCCACCCAGCCGCCGGCCGTGATCCTGATGGCGGGCCTGCAAGGCGCGGGCAAGACCACCACCACCGCCAAGCTGGCCAAGCATCTGATTGAAAAGCGCAAGAAAAAAGTGCTCACGGTCTCGGGCGACGTCTACCGCCCGGCCGCCATTGAACAGCTCAAAACCGTCACCCGCCAAGCCGGGGCCGAATGGTTCCCCAGCACGCCCGATCAAAAGCCGCTGGACATTGCCCGGGCTGCGCTGGACTATGCCAAGCGCCATTTTTTCGATGTGCTGCTGGTCGACACCGCGGGCCGCCTGGCCATTGACGAGGCGCTGATGCGCGAGATCCGCGAGCTGCACGCCGAGCTCAAGCCGGTGGAAACGCTCTTTGTGGTCGACGCCATGCAGGGCCAAGACGCCATTAATACGGCCAAGGCCTTCAAAGAAGCGCTGCCGCTGACCGGTATTGTGCTGACCAAGCTCGACGGCGACTCGCGCGGCGGCGCGGCGCTGTCGGTGCGCCAAATCACGGGCGCGCCCATCAAATTCGCAGGCGTGTCTGAAAAGATTGACGGCTTGGAGGTGTTTGACGCCGAGCGCCACGCCGGCCGCATTTTGGGCATGGGCGACATCGTGGCCCTGGTCGAGCAGGTGACTGCAGGCGTGGACATGCAGGCCGCCGAGAAGTTCGCTGCCAAGATGAAAAGCGGCTCGGACTTCGACCTGGAAGACTTTTTAAGCCAAATTCAGCAGATGAAGAACATGGGCGGTCTGTCCAGCCTGATGGACAAGCTGCCCACCGAGATGGCGGCCAAGGCCTCGCACATGGACATGGACAAGGCCGAGCGCGACATCCGGCGCAAAGAAGGCATCATCCACAGCATGACGCCCAAGGAGAGGCGCAAGCCCGACTTGATCAAGGCCACCCGCAAGAGGCGCATCGCGGCCGGTGCGGGCGTGCAGGTTCAAGACGTCAACCGCCTGCTCAACGAGTTTGAGCAAATGCAGACCATGATGAAAAAAATGAAGGGCGGCGGCCTCATGAAAATGATGAAGCGCATGGGCGGCATGAAGGGAATGAAAGGCATGGGCGGCATGCCCAAGTTTTGAACCCCTGAGGATTCAAGCGCCTCGCATCCGGGGCTTTTTGAGGCAGCTCGGTGCGCGCATCACCGAACTGTCAGCCTCAAGCGGCCCTGTTTTTAAAGCACCAAGCGGCCGCGCAAGGTGTAGGCCTTGGCCTCGGTGATGGACACGTCCACCAACTGCCCGATCAGCTCGGGCGGGCCCTGAAAATTGACCACCCGGTTGCATTCGGTGCGCCCCATCAGCTCGCTGGTGTCGCGCTTGGACAGGCCTTCAACCAACAGGCGCTGCACCGTGCCTAGGCGGCTTTCACTGATGGATTTGATGTTGGCGTTGATGGCCGCTTGCAGCGTGTGCAGGCGCGCCAGCTTGACGGAGTGGGGCGTGTCGTCGGGCAAGTTGGCCGCCGGCGTGCCCGGGCGCGGGCTGAAGATGAAGCTGAAGCTGTTGTCAAAGTGGATGTCTTCGATCAGCTTCATCATGCGGCCAAAGTCGTCTTCGGTCTCGCCCGGAAAACCCACAATGAAGTCGCTGCTCATGGCCATGTCGGGCCGAATGGCGCGCAGCTTGCGGACTGTGCTTTTGTATTCCATGGCGGTGTAGCCGCGCTTCATGGCCATCAAGATTTTGTCGCTGCCGTGCTGCACCGGCAGGTGCAGGTGGCTCACCAGTTTGGGGATCTTGGCGTACACGTCGATCAGGCGCTGCGTGAACTCGTTGGGGTGGCTGGTGGTGTAGCGTATGCGCTCTATGCCGGGAATCTCGGCCACGTACTCAATGAGCTGGGCAAAGTCGGCCATCTCGGCCGTGTCGCCCATGGCGCCCCGGTAGGCGTTGACGTTTTGGCCCAGCATGGTGATCTCGCGCACGCCTTGCGCGGCGAGTTCGGCGATTTCCACCAGCACGTCGTCCAGCGGGCGCGAGACCTCGTCGCCCCGGGTGTAGGGCACCACACAGTAGCTGCAGTACTTGGAGCAGCCTTCCATGATGGAGACAAAGGCCGCAGGCCCGTCTTTGCGGGCGGGCGGCAGGTGGTCGAACTTTTCAATCTCGGGAAAGCTGATGTCCACCTGCGGCCGGTTTTCGCGCTGGCGTGCGTCCAGCAGCTGGGGCAGGCGGTGCAGGGTTTGCGGGCCAAAGACCACGTCCACGTAGGGCGCGCGGGCCACGATGGCCTGGCCTTCTTGGCTGGCCACGCAGCCGCCCACGCCAATGAGCACGCCTTTTTTCTTCAAGTGCTTGACGCGGCCCAGGTCTGAAAAAACCTTTTCCTGCGCTTTTTCCCGCACCGAGCAGGTGTTGAACAAAATCAGGTCGGCCTGCTCTGGGTCATCCGTGGGCACGTAGCCTTGAGCGGCGCCCAGCACGTCGGACATCTTGCCCGAGTCGTACTCGTTCATTTGGCAGCCAAAGGTCTTGATGAAGACTTTTTTGGTTTTGGCCGCGGGGGGCAAGAGGGCGCTCATGCCAGCACCTGGGGGCAAAAGGGGTCGCAGCGGTTCATGGTGTGTGTCCAGAGGCTGAAAGTAAGAAAGCCTCAGAGGGCAGAACCTCTGAGGCTTGAAGTTTGGTGGTGATAGGTGGACTTGAACCACCGACATCAGCATTATGAATGCTGCGCTCTAACCAACTGAGCTATATCACCATAAAACAATTATAGCGATTTCTCAAAGCCCTGGGCAGGCACCAGCGGCCCGACTTTGCACGTGGTGACCGCGTCTTTATCGGTTCTTGAAGGCCGGTGCGCGCTTGTTTAAAAAAGCGTCCATGCCCTCGGTTTTGTCTTCGGTCGAGAACAGCGCGTGGAACAGCCGGCGCTCGTACTGCAGGCCGTCGCGCAGCGGGCCTTCAAAAGCCAGGTTCACCGATTCCTTGATGGCCAGCACCGCCAGGCGGCCGTATTGGGCAATTTGCAGAGCCGCGCCCAGTGCTTCGTCTTGCAGCTTGTCCAGCGGCACCACACGGCTGACCAAGCCGCAGCGCTCGGCTTCTTGGGCGTCCATCATCCGGCCAGTCAGTGCCAAGTCCATGGCCTTGGACTTGCCCACCGAGCGCGGCAGGCGCTGGGTGCCGCCTGCGCCGGGGATGATGCCCAGCTTGACCTCGGGTTGGCCAAATTTGGCGTTATCGGCCGCAATGATGAAGTCGCACATCATGGCCAGCTCGCAGCCGCCGCCCAGGGCAAAGCCGCTGACGGCCGCAATCACGGGCTTGCGCACCTTCAAAATGGTTTCCCAGTTGCGGCTGATCAGGCCCTGGCCAAAAGCCTGGGCAAAGTCAAAGGGCAAAAACATGTTGATGTCGGCGCCGGCGGCAAAGGCTTTGTCGCTGCCGGTCACGATGATGCAGCCCACACCGTCGTCGGCATCAAAGGCCAGCAAGGCGGCGCCCAACTCGTCCATCAGCTGGTCGTTCAGGGCGTTGAGTTGTTTGGGGCGGTTCAAGCGGATCAGACCCACCTGTTGGCCTTCGGGGCCTTGGGTGCTGACTTCAATGGTGTCGTAGCTCATGTGTCTCCTGCAGGGCGGGGTGATCAAATTTCCAGTTGGGACCTTCTCGCCAACTGTTCAATCCATGATGATGCCACGGCCAGCGCCATCGATGAAGGCCGCGGGCTTCAAGCCAGCCAGCGTTCCACGGCGGCGGCATCGCCCATGGCCAGGCGCCAGGTGGCGCCCGCAGCGGGCACGACCAAAGACAGGCGAAAGAGCTGCTGGTCTCTGGCCACCAGGGCCGTGACTTTTTGGCCGGGCAGGCAGTACAGCTTGAGGTCTTCCACTTTTTGCAAGCGCCAACCGCGCCCGCCTTCAAGCTCCACGCCCAGCCACTCGTCGCCGGCGGCCAGGCCCGCCGCATGGGCGGCGCCGCCGTGCAGCACGGTTTTGACCACCACGCCAGCCGTCTCGCTGCAGCGCAGGCCCAGGCGCTGGGCCAGCTGTGCGGGGTCGTCCACCACCGCCACGCCGTGCTCTTGCAGCAGGCTTTTCAGGGGCAGCTCGCCCACGCCATGCACCCAGGCGGCGAGCTCGGGCGCCATCGAGTGCCCGCTGGCTGCCTGCAGCTCCTCGGCCAAGTCCTGCTCGCTCATGGGGCCGGCCTCGCAGCGGTGCCACAGCGCGCGCATCACCTGGTCCAAGCTGGCCTGGCCGCCTTGCCGCAGGCTCAAGTCCAGGCACAGGGCCACCAGCGCGCCCTTGGTGTAGTAGCTGACTGTGGCGTTGGGCGTGTTCTCGTGCTGGCGGTAGTACTTGACCCAGGCGTCAAAGCTGGCCTGGGCCACCGACTGCACGGCGCGGCCCGGCGTTTGCATGACTTGGTTGATGGTTTTGTTGAGCAGCTTGAGGTAGCCGGCGTTGTCCAGCAGGCCCGCGCGCCTGAGCAGCAGGTCGTCGTAGTAGCTGGTAAAACCTTCAAAAAACCACAGCAGGCGCGTGTAGTTTTCTTGCGTGTAGTCGTAGCGGGCAAATTCAACAGGTCGCAGGCGCTTGACGTTCCAGGTGTGGAAATACTCGTGGCTGATGAGGCCGCGCAAGGTGGTGTAGCCCTCGGACACCTTGGCCTCGCCGCGCACCGGCAGGTCGCGCCGATTGCAAATCAAGGCCGTCGAGTTGCGGTGCTCCAAGCCGCCGTAGCCCTCGGCCACCACATGCAGCATGAAAACGTAGTGCTTGAACGGCGGCTTTTCGCTGCCGTGCCAAAAGTGGATTTGGGTCTGGCAAATTTTTTGCGTGTCGGCCAGCAATTTTTCGCTGTCAAAGGTGGGCGCCGCACCCGAGACCACCAGGCGGTGTGTCACGCCACCGGCCTTGAAGTTGCCGCTCCACAGAACACCCAGGGTGACCGGGCAGTCGGCCAACTCGTCATAGTCGCTCGCCAGGTACACCCCAAAGCCCTGCGCGTCCACATCCAGGGGCGCCAAGCCCGTGGCCAGCGTCCAGCCTTTGAAGGCTTTGAGGCTTTTGGGTGCGGGGATCTCCAGCCTGTGCGGCACAGATTCCTGGCCTTCAACCCGCAGGCACAAGCTGGTGGCATTGAAAAACCCCCGCTCGTGGCCCAGCATGGCCGTGCGCACCGACGGGTCGTTGGCGTACACCTCCCAGCTCAGTGTGAGCGGGCGGGAGGGCTTGGCCTCGGCTTGCCAGGTGCATTTGTCCAACTGCGTCAGCGCCACCTCTAGTCGGCCTTGGCGGGCTTGCAGTTGTTGCAGCTGCCCCGAGAACTCCCGCACCATGTAGCTGCCGGGGATCCACACCGGCAAGCTGACCCGCTGCTGGGGCAAGGGCTTGGCTACGGTCAGCGTGACGCGAAACAGGTGCGCATGAAGATCGGCGATCTCAACGCGGTAATGGATGTCTGGCAAGGCGGTGCCCATGGCGCTCAGCGTGCCTCGGCCAGCAGCTTGTCAACCTCGGCAGCAGCCACCGCGCCGGGCACGCGCTTGCCGTTGGAGAAGATCAGGGTGGGTGTGCCCGTGATGCGGTTTTTGCGCCCAAACTCCACGTTGCGGGTCAGCGCCGCGCTGTCGCAAGCGCCCATGGGGCGGGGCACGGTTTTGTCGTTGACCATCATGTCGGTCCAGGCTTTGGCGCGGTCTTTGGCGCACCAAATGTGGCGCGACTTTTCGGTGGAGTCTGGGCCCAAAATGGGCATCAAAAAGAGGTAAACCGTGACATCGTTGACCTTGAGCATGTCCCGCTCAAAGCGCTTGCAGTAGCCGCAGTTTGGGTCTTCAAACACCGCCAGCTTGCGCTTGCCATTGCCCCGCACGATGGCAAATGCATCTTCCAGCGGCAGGCTGTCAAAGGCAATGGCAGTCAGCTTGTCCAGGCGCTCTTCGGTGAGGTTTTTGCGGGTGCGGGTGTCAATCATCTGGCCTTGCAAGATGAAGCTGCCTTCGCCATCGGTGTAGATGAGGTCTTGGCCCATGCGCACCTCAAACATACCGGCCATGGGCGTGCGGGCGATCTCGTCAATCTTGGGGATGCCGGGCAGGCGTTCGCTGAGGTTTTTACGGATGGCCGCTTCTTGCTGGGGTGTCTGAGCGTGCAGACCACAGGCCAAAAGCCAGCCACAGGTGAAGGCAAGCAAGCGCCCAGTGCGCAGCAGGGGATGGGTCATGGGGTCTTTCAGTCCATCGCCTGGCGGGTCAGCCAGGCGGTTGCAAAACGGTTTCGGCCCAAGGCACTCATGCCCCAGTTGCGCAGCGCCTGCAAGCGGGCGTCGCTGTGCGAGAACAGGCCCTGCAGGCCGTCGGTGACCAGGCCCATGGCCCGCACATCGGCACGGCGCGCGCGCTCATAGCGGCGCAGCAATTTTTCGTCGCCCAAGGCGCGCCAGTACTCGCGCTCTTGCAGCACTTGGGCCAGCACCCGCACGTCGGCCAGGCCCAGGTTCAGGCCTTGGCCGGCCAGCGGATGCACAGTGTGGGCGGCATCCCCGGCCAGCGCCCAGCCAGGGCCGACCCAGCGCTCGGCCTCGCCCAGGGCCAAGGGCCAGGCCATGACGGGGCTGCTCAGCTGCAAATGTCCGGCCTCCAGGCCGACGGCCGCTTGCACGGCTTGTGTGAATTCTTCTGCAGGCAAGGCCTGCAGCTGGGCCGCATGGGCGTGGCTGACAGACCACACCAGCGCCAACTCGCGGCCGCCCGCACCGCCCATGGGCAGCAAGGCCAAAATGTCGCCGCCCTGAAACCATTGGCGCGCCACGCCGCCGTGCTCGGCGCTGCTGATCAGGCGCGCCGCCAAGGCTTTTTGGCCATAAGGTTTGACCATCCATTGCACACCAAACTCGCTGCGGCTGCGGCTGGAGGGGCCTTCACACACCACCGTGAGCGCGGCCTTGACATCGGCGAGGTCCGTGACGGTGTGCACCTCGGGCGCAAAGTGCAGCGCCTGGGCCAGCTGGCTCTCCAGCGCGGGCACCTCCACCAGCCAAGCCATCTGGCCCAAGCCCTCAGGCGGTGCAAAGTCCAGGCGGCCGCCATCGTCGCCCCACACCTGCATGCCGGTCATGGGGGTGCTCAGCGGCGATTCTGGCCACACCCGCAGCGTGGTCAGCAGCTCGCGCGAGGCCCGGTTCAGCGCATAGGCGCGCACATCGGCCTGCGCAGCTTCGGTCGGGGCCGCACTGGCCGGCGGGCGGTAGAGCGCCACGCGCAAGCGATCGCGCGCCAACAGCAGGGCCAGACAGCGGGCCACCATGCCGTCGCCGCGAATGCACACATCAAAGCTTTGAGCCATGGGTCATTCTAAAAGCCGGTGACAATGCCCGGCGATCCGGCGCTTATTGCCCTTTGAGACCCTAACGCCCAGCCATGAGCTCTTCTTTGCCCAACTCCTCCGACCAGCTTGAGGCGGTCATCGCCCAGCTCTTTGTGTACCCCGTTAAATCCTGCGGCCCCTTGGCGGTGGACAGCGCCTTGCTGACCGACCAAGGCCTGGAGTTCGACCGCGCCTGGATGGTGGTGGACGCGCAGGGCGAGTTTTACTCGCAACGCGAATTTCCGCGGCTGGCGCTGGTGCAGCCCCAGATGCGCCAAAACGACTTGGTGCTGCGCGCCCCGGGCATGTTGGCACTGCACCTGTCGCTGGACGGCGTGGAAAGTGCGGCCCGGGTGTCGCTGTGGGGCGAAGATCTGGACGCCTGGGACATGGGGCCGCTGGCGGCGCAGTGGTTCAGCGATTTTTTGGGCGCGCCTGCGCGCCTGGTGCGCTTTGACCCGGAGGTCGAGCGCGCGTCCAGCCGGCAATGGACAGGGGGCGAGACCGCGCTCAACCAGTTCAGCGACGGCTTTCCCTTGATGGTCATCAGCCAGCCCTCGCTCGATGAGCTCAACCGCCGCTTGCAGGCCCAGGGCCAAGCCAGTGTGCCCATGGCGCGATTTAGGCCAAACATTGTGCTGGCCGCTCTGCCTGGCTCGCCTGGTGAGTCTTGGCACGCCCATGACGAAGACCGGGTGGACT
Source organism: Polaromonas sp. YR568 (assembly GCA_945878995.1). Classification (GTDB taxonomy): domain Bacteria; phylum Pseudomonadota; class Gammaproteobacteria; order Burkholderiales; family Burkholderiaceae_C; genus Polaromonas. The sequence continues at coordinate 36,588 of CAMCUN010000013.1, forward strand.
TGTTGCACATCCAAACCGCAGACCAACTGGTGCAGCTGCGCCCCGTTAAGCCCTGCGCGCGCTGCGAGATCGTCAACCTCGACCCCCTCACTGCCGAGCGCAGCCCGCAGGTCTTGGACCTGCTGCACACTTACCGACAAGACGCCCGAATCGACGGTGCGCTCAGCTTTGGCATGAACCTCATCACCGTCGCCGGCCTGGAGCAAACCCTGGCGGTGGGCCAGCCCGTGAGGGCGACGCTGCGCTTTGACTGACTTGGAAGGGAGTCGGTCAGCCGTTCAACTTCAGCCTGTGCCTGCGGCGCAGCTGGGCTGACAAGAAAACAGCCATGCTGACCATGGCGACGGCGCCGCCAGCGAGCACTGCGCTGGAGCCCAGCGGCCCAATCAGGCTGGTGGCCAGCAGCACGCCCAGCGCCTGCCCCGAGAACAGCGCCGTGGCAAACATGGACACACCCAGGCCCCGGGCCTGCGGTGCCATTTGCGTGGCGTTCGCTTGCAAGGTGTTGTGCAGCATGAAAAAGGCAAAACCGGCCACCAGCATGGCCGGCGGTGCCAGCAGCCACCAGGGTGAAAAGGCCACAGTCAACAAAGCCGCGCCCAAGGTGCAGCCACCGACCAGCGCCAGTCCGTGTTCGCCCAGCTTGCGTATCAGGGGCTTGGCCTGGCTCATGTAAAGCATGCCGCCCAAGCCGAACATGGCCACCGTGGCGCCCGCGCTCGACAGGGCCAGGCCATGCACCTCGTGCAAATGGGTGGCAATGATGGCCACCAAGCCAAAGCCCGCGCCGCCCTGCACCATGGACACCGCCAGCAAGGTGCGCACCCAGGGCTCGCTCAGCAGCTCACGCGTTTGCTCCCAAATCCCGCGGGGCGGCTGGTCGCTGAAGGGGCCGGCCACCTGCTGACCCATGTCGCGCCACAGCAAAGCCCCCACGCCCAAAAAGAGCACCGCCATCAGCACAAAAGCCCAGCGCCAGCCCACGGTGTCTACAAAAACACCACCCATCAGTTGCCCGCCCATGATGCCCATGGTCGTGCCCAGCCCCACTCTAGCCAGCGTTTCTTGGCGCATGGCGTAGGGCACTGCGTCGCCCGTCCAGGCGATGGACATGGGAATGATGGCGGCCACCACCAAGGCCATCAACACACGGGCCAGCACCAGCGCGTCCAAGCTGCCCGCAAACACCGCCATCAAGCTGCCCGCCCCGCTGGCCACCGTGGTGAAGGTGAGCACCCGCAGCTTGCCCAGCCGGTCGCCGGCTGCCCCGTAAAGCAGCTGCGCCAGGCCATAGACCACAGCAAACAACGACACCACCTGACCTGTGCGCGCCATGCTGGCGCCAAACTCGCGGGCCAGCTCGGGGAGCATGGCATCACAAATGCGCTGGGTGGCCATGCTGCAAAAGCAGGCCAAAGACAGCAGCAAAACGGTGCGGCGCGTGTTTGCGGACAGCGCTGGCAGGGGAGTGGGGGTCATCAAGGCGGAGGTAAATACTTAGCAGGCTCAGTGTATCCCTGCCCCTCTTGGCTAGTGCGCGCGCAGCGCTGGGGCTGTCCTGCGCGCGACCGGCCGCTGCCCGCTTCAGTCGGCCTTGATTTGCCGGCTCTCTATGAGTCTTTTCCAGCGTGCAAATTCAGCCGCTTGGTAGGCCGTGAACTGCTCGGGCGTGCTGGCCACAATTTCAAAGCCCAGCTCCAACAGCTTGGGCTTGACCTGCGGGTCGTTGAGCGCAGCAGCGATGGCCGAGTGCAGCCTGGCCTTGAGCTCGGCCGGGGTCCCTTTGGGTGCGGCAATGGCTTGCCAGGAATAGACGTTGGCGTCTTTGATGCCTGCTTCTTCCAGCGAGGGCACTTGGGGCAGCAGCGGCGATCGTTTGGCGCTCGTGATGGCCAGCGCGCGCAGCTTGCCCGCCTGGATTTGCGGCATGGCCGTGTTGATGTTCATGAAGGACGAATCGACCTGAGCGCCCAGCAAATCGTTCATCACCGGGCCGCCCCCTTTGTAGGGCACATGCACGCCTGTGGTCCCTGTTTGTTGCCAAAACAGCTCGGCTGTGAGGTGGTCGCTGCTGCCGTTGCCCGACGACGCGAATGTCATTTTCTGAGGATTGGCCTTGGTGAAGGCAATCACCTCGGCCAGTGTCTTGTGTGGTGAGGCCGCAGGCACCACCAGCACGTTGGGCGCCTGCACCGCCACCGAAACATAGTCCAGCTCTTTGAGCGCGTCATAAGGCGCCTTGATCAGGTGAGGCGCGATCACAAACGGCCCCAGCGAGGACACCAGCAGCGTCTGTCCGTCGGGCGCCGAGCGCACCACCTGGCCCGTGCCTATGGTGCCGGTGGCACCTGCCTTGTTGTCCACGATGAAGCGACCGCCCAGGCGCTCTTGCAGCTTGGGCGCCAGCGTGCGGGCAATCAGGTCGGTGGAGCCGCCGGGTGGGAAGGGCACCACCAAGGTCACGGGTTTGGTGGCGTCTGGCCAAGCCAGGGCCGAGCCCATGGCCAGGGCGGAAGCCAGGGCGCAAAGCAGTTGTTTCATTCAAGTCTCCTGAGTTTTTAAAGTGGCCCGCCGCAGGGTTGTGCGCGGGCTGGGTGCACTTGAGCGAGCTTGACAGGGCTTCAAAGCCCACCCGCCGGATGCACCGGGCGAATGTTAGGTCACTCAGTGGTCAGAACTCAGGGTTTTGTAGCCAAGCTCAGGACGGCGCGCGCCTGGTCGGGGCAGCGCCGTTTTTTTGCATAAGTTCTCGACGCTTGCGGATCCAGGTCATCGGCGTGGTGTCCAGGTGCTTGTTGAACAAGGCCAGCAGCGCGGGGTGATCGAGTCCGCTGGCCCGCATCAACTCAGGCCAGCCCAGCGTCTCCCACAGGTGCTGGTCTATCCAGTGCAGCAGCGCAGCCAGGGGCACTGGCTGGCTCGCCCGGGCTGCGGGTGAATGCTTGAGCGGGCTCATTGGCACAGCCCGGACGGTGCGCGGCCTGTGTGGCGCCGCCGTTTTGGCCACATGGGCATTGAAATTGATTCTGCAGCGGCCTCTTGGGCGCGGGCGCTGTGGGGCAAAGAAAGTGAGTCTGTCAATGGCAAGGTCTGTCTCCAAGCCTGGGCGGCCTCAAGGCCAGTCCGAGGGGTTATTTTTACAAGCCGCCATGATGAGATCGAACCGCGCGCTCATTTTTTAATTTTTGAAAGTTCCAGGCTGGAGTGGCCTCTGCATCATGGGTCATGGTTTTTCAATGTTCACCCTCATGCTTGCCCTCTGGCGGGCGCTGGATGACAGACCGTAGAATGATTTTTTTCTTACCTCTCAAAGTAACTTCCAAAGGTCAGCACACCATGAAACTGTTAAAGACTTTTTCCAGCCTCAGCCCCCTGTGGGCCGCTTTGCTGGCCTTCCATGGCGGCGCCAGCGCGCAAACAGAGTGGAAATTCAACAACAGCTACGCGCCTTCTCGGCCTGAGTCGGTGCAGATTCGCAACTTTGCCGCTGACGTGGAAAAACGCACGGGCGGCAAGCTCAAAATTGCGATCTCCGAGGGCGGCGCCCTGGGCCTCAAAGATGCTGACGCGCTGCGCTTCATGCAAACCGGCACGCCCGAACTGGGTTTCATCTGGCCGCCCTTTGTCGGCCGTGACGCGCCCGCCTTGGCCAACCTCTATGTGTACGGCCTGGTGGCCAATGCCGAGGAGCACCTGAAGGCCTTGCCGGTCTTGAAAACCGTGCTCAAAGAAGGCATTGCCAAGTGGAACGTCGAAGTGCCTGGCTTTTTGGGCTTTTCCATCGTCGACGCCTCTTTGTTCTGCCGCGAGCCGGTCAAGAGCCTGGACGAGCTCAAGAAGAAAAAGCTGCGCGTGGGCAGCCGCGAGCAGGTCGAGACCTTCAAGCGCCTGGGTGTGGCGGCCCAAATCGTGCCGCAAAACGAGCTGTACGCCGCGCTGCAAACCGGCGTGGTGGACTGCGCGCTGTATGCCGCGCGTTTTGCCAACAGCATTTCTTTGCAAGAGGTGGCCAAGCACGTCACGCCCACGGGCTTTCCTTTCCCGCCCGCGCCCTATGCGCTGCTGGCCCACAAAGGCAAATGGGCGGCGCTGCCGGCCGACCTGAAAAAAGGCTTTATCGAGGCCGTGGTCGAGCTTGAAAAAGTGAGCTTTAACTTTGACGGCGACGCATCGGGCGAAAAAGCCGCCCGCGACAAACTCGTCAGCCAAGGCAGCACCTTCTACCCGGCCTTGTCTGCCGCCGACCAAAAAGCCCTGCGCGGCTCGGCCCTGGAAACCTGGGACGTGCTGGCCAAAGAAACCGGCGGTGACGCCGTGGCCTACCGCCAGCGCATCTTGCAGGCCCTGCCTAAATGAGTGGTCCGGCCCCTGCGGCGGCCACGCACAGGGGCGTCGAGCGGGTCTTGCGCGCCATCGCGGGTGCGCTGGCCGCCATAGGCGCCTTGTCGCTGGCCGGTATTTTTGTGCTGGTCTTCGCCTCGGTGCTCATGCGCTATGTGTGGGGCCAGCCCTTTAATTTCACAGAAGAACTCTCCGGCCTCTTGATGACGCTGGCGGTGTTCACTTTGCTGCCCGCCACCGTGCTCAAAGAGGTGCACATTCGTGTCACGGTGCTGTCGGGGCTGACGCAAGGGGCTTTGCAGCGCAGCGTTTTTTTGGCGGGCCAGTTCATTTTGTTGGCCTTTTGCGTGCTGTTCGTGCGCGAGGCCTGGGCCATCACTGAATTTACCTACACCTTGAACCTCAAGTCCGAGCAGTCGCGCCTGCCGCTGGCGCCGTTTTTGATGCTGGCCACCGCGGGCATGGGCCTGGCGGGTGTGGCGGGCCTGTGGCGCACGCTCAGGCCCATGGCGCCGCAAGCCGAAGACGAGGTGCACCCATGATCTGGGCTGCCCTGGGGGCGCTGTTGAGCCTGACCGTGCTCACCGGAGCCATGTTGGGCGCCGCCTTGGGCCTGACCGGTTTTGCCATCTTGCATTTTTTTGCCGGCGGCTCCATGCGCCTGGGCGTGCAGGCTGTTTTCAATGTGCTGGGCGAGTTCACGCTCACCTCCATTCCCCTGTTTATTTTGCTGGGCGACGTGCTGGTGGCCAGCGGCCTGGCGGGCGGCATTTACAAAGCGCTCTCGCCTCTGTTTGCCCGCCTGCGCGGCGGCCTGCTGCACACCAACATTGCCGTGTGCACCGTGTTTGGCGCGGTCAGCGGCTCGTCCATGTCGGTGTCGGCGGCGGTGGGCTCGGTCGCCTATCCGGAGCTCATAGGTCGCGGTTACGACAAGCGCATGGTGGTGGGCTCGCTTGCTGGCGGCGGCACCTTGGGGCTGTTGATCCCGCCCAGCTTGTCGCTCTTGATTTACGGTGCGCTCACCGACACCTCCATTGGCAAGTTGTTTCTCGCCGGCGTGGTGCCAGGCTTGATGATGGCGCTGCTGTTCATGATTTACATCGAGATCAAGGCCCGCCGCCATCCTGGGCTGGTGCCTGCCGAGGCGCCGCTGCCCTGGAGCCAAACACTGCGCGCCACGCTCGCTGTGTGGCCCATCTTGGTGCTCATCTTGGCCGTGCTGGGCAGCTTGTTCTTGGGCATTGCCACGCCCACCGAATCGGCCGCTGTCGGGGTGGCTGCGGCAGCCTTGCTGGGTTTCACCATGGGCGACTTGACACTGTCGCGGCTGATGCAAACCTTCGTCAACTCGGCCCGCACCTTTGCCGTGATTGCCTTTGTCTTTTTGGGCGCGGTCATCTTGGCGCAGTCCATCAGCGTGTTGCAGCTGCCGCAAAAATTGCTGGAAGGCATCTCCAGCGCGGGCCTGTCGCCGCTGCTCATGCTGAGCGTGGTGGTGCTGATTTACCTGTTGCTGGGCATGATTTTTGATGGCTTGTCCATGATGGTCATGACGCTGCCTGTGGTGTTCCCCTTGCTCACCGGCCTGGGCTATGACGCGGTCTGGCTGGGCGTGGTCATCACCATCATGATCGAGGTCGGCATGCTCACCCCGCCGGTGGGCATGAATCTGTTTGTGCTGGTGGGCATCTCCAAGCACCAGGTGAATTTGGCCCAAGCCTCCATAGGTGCGCTGCCTTATTGGCTGCTGCTGATGCTGAGCCTGGTCCTGCTGACCGCCATGCCCGGCATCGCCACCTGGCTGCCGTCGCTGTCTTACAAGTGAGCCGCTCATGAGTGACATCTTGCGCCCCCGCGCCCAAGCGCTGATGAGCGAGCACGGGCTGGACGCCCTGGTGGTGGCCAAGCCCGAAAGCTATGCCTGGGCCACCGGCGCCGCACCCGGCGTGGCCTCGTTTTTCAGGCGCGCAGGCTCGGCCCTGGCGCTGATCCCGGCCGATGCGGGCCGGCCCGTCTCGGCCGTGGCCACCGAGCTGTTTGCTGCGCTCGCGCGAGCTGCGCTCGGTGAGGCGCAGGTGCTCAGCCACCCCGACTGGGTCGAGACCGCCGACATCCGCCCCTGGCTCGCCAGCGGCCAGAGCGCCGCCGAGTTGGCCGAGCGCAGCTGGCAAGCGGCGGGCCGCGCCCCTGGGTTTTCTCGCCCTGGCGTGTTCGACGCACGCCTGGCCTTTGCCCGCCTGGGCGAGCTGCTGGCGCGCGAAGGCCTGCAAGGCGCGCGCGTGGGCCTGGACCTTGACTTTTGGCCGGTGGCCGACTTTGCGCTCCTGCGCGAGCAACTGCCGCAAGTGCAGTGGCGCGACGGCAGCGCCGTGCTGGGCGCCATCAAGGCCGTCAAGTCGCCGCGCGAAATCAAGCTGCTGCGCCAAGCCGCGTCTGTGGCCGAGGCCGGCATGCGCACGGCCATGGCTGCGGTGCATGTGGGCGTCACACGCGACGCCATTGCGGCGGCTTGGCGGGCTGGCGTCGAGGCCGAGGTGCAGCGCACTGGGCTGCGCCTGTCGGGCCAGTGGGAGTACACCAGCGTGGGGCCGCTGCCCTGGCAGGGCGGCGGTGCGGTGCAGCGTGGCGATGTGATCAAGTTTGACGTGGGCTGCTTGATCGAGGGCTACAGCTCCGACAGCGGCCGCACCTTCAGCTGCGGGCCTGCCCGGCCGCGCACCCGCGAGATCATGCAGGCCCTGGCCGAGGCTTTTGCCGCCGGGCTGGAAGTGCTCAAGCCCGGGCACTTGTTCAGCGAGGTGCACCAGCGCGCTACCGCCGCCATGCAGCGCGCCGGCTTTGCCAGCTTTTCACGCGGCCACTTTGGCCACAGCCTGGGGCACGACACCTTTTGCGAAGTGGCCCCCTTCATTGCAGCGCAAGCCCATACGCCCATTGAGCCCGGCATGGTGCTGGCGTTTGAGACGCCGTTTTATGTGGACGGCGAGGGCGGCTTCATCATTGAAGACCAGTTCCTCATCACCGCCAACGGCGCCGAGCCGGCTTGGTCGCTGGAGCGTGGCTTGGTGGCATTGGGCTGAGTTAACGCCTGGGCTGCGTTAGATTTTTTACGCGTCAAAAAGCCCGGTCTCCTACTCAGAGCCCGGGCTTTCAAAGAACCGTCTTTTTGCTGCCAGCTTGTTCAGTCTGCTAACAGGACTCGACGTTGCGGCTCAACCGGTCGCGTCATTGGCCAGTGGTGGCCTCTTTTGCTTTTTTGCGGTACTCCGTCCATGCGCCTTGCGGTGCTAGGCCGCTGCGCGGCTTGCGAAAGCGCTCGCCGTCCACCTTGGGTGCTTGTGCCGAGTCGTCGTCCAGGCGGACCACCCGTGCGACCAGTGTGTTGCCGCTGAGGTAGCCGTCCACGTACACGGACTTGCCGCCCACGGTGTCAGTGCTGCCAGGCGCGACCAGTCCCAAGAAGCTGGTGGCCTCGTTCCACTGCACCGTGCGGGCGCTGTTGTTCAAGGTGAGCGTGAAGGTCTTGGCCGTCAGGTCGACGGCCGAGGCCGCGCCCTCCTGGCTGCGGATCACCTGCGTGGTCACCGTCGGTGTGCAGCTCAGGCTCTGGGCTTTGACCACATTGGTGGCCGCCTGCTGCAAGGCCTGCACCTTCACCAGCACGTCGGCGGCGGCGCTCACGCCCGGGCAGGCCGTGGCCCAGCTGATGTTGCTGGCGTCCACCGGCACACCGCGCACCACAAAGCTGCCGGCGTCGACAAAGTCGGTGACGGGGCCGATCAGCAGCACCTGTGCCAAGTCTGCCGTGGTGTCGGCCGTGCGCACCTTGACCGTGCCAGCTGTGACGCTGCCGTCACTGTTCACGCTGCCGCCGACCAGCACATAGGCGCCGTTTTGCACGGTGCTCTGCTTGCCTTTGAGGTCGGTGACGGTGGCGCCAGCCAGCTTGATGAGGGTGTTGCCCAGCACCAGGGTGTTGGCCGTGGCGTCGTAGCCGGTGGCCACGCCGCTGAGCTGCGCCTTGGCACCCACGTTGGCGCTGTCCTGGTTGCGATCAACGCGGATGTGGCTGGCCGTCAGCGTGCTGGCGTTCAAGGTCGAGCTGCTGAATGCGGTGACCTGCAAGCCATCGGCCAGGGTGCTGCCGGCCGGACGCAGGGCGCTGCTCGCAGACACTTGCACTGTCAGGCCGTTGAGCGTGAAGCTGGCCCCGCCTGCCGTGCTGGCGTAGCCGCTGATCTTGCCGCTGATCTGCAGCTTGGCACCGGCTGCTGGCGCCTTGGCAATGCGCGTGGCCTGCACGCTGTAGCTGGCGTTGTTGGTGCTGTAGACCGGCGTGCCGTGGATCTCCACCAGATCGCCAGTGCTCACGTTGCTCAGGTCGGCATAGCCGCCGCCAAAGACGGTGACCGGGCCCAGGGCACTGCTGCTGTTGATGCTGACGTTTTGCGCCGCCACCCTGAGCGTGCCTGCGGTGCTGTCGATGGCGCTGACCACGCCGATCAAGGCCGCATCGACCGTGATCTGGCTGGCCTGGCCGCGTTCGTCGTGCTTGACCCGCACGCGCTGGCCCAGCTGCACCAGGTCGCTGCTCAGGCTGCCGTCCGCGTTTTCGCGCAGCACCTTGGCCTGGGCGTCTTCAATTTCGGTGCCATCGACCACCACGGAGCCAAAGCCCGTGACGGCGCCGGCGGTCAGCAAGACGCTGCTGCTGGCCGAAGGGGTGCTGCCACCACCTCCTCCTCCGCCACAGGCGGACAGCAAGGACAGGCCCAAGGCCATGGCAGCCCAGCTGCAGCTGCGACGCGCCAACGGCGGTTCTTGGGGCGATGTGCTTGAAATTTGTTGAGGGTGCGGGATCATGAAAGCTCCTTGTGATGAAACGATGAGGTCCGTGGGGACCATGGGGTTGGTGGGGTTGAAGGGATTGGTGGGGTTGACAGGGTGAAGAGGCGCTCAGTTGGGTTTGAGCTTGCGCAGAACCAGCACGCCGCCCGTGCGCTGGTATTCAATCTCGACGCTGCGACCCAGCCGGCTCGTCCAATCGATGGGCGCCAGCAGGCTGCGGTCTGTGCGTTGCAGGGTCAGCACGGCGCCGCGCACCAGCACCTGCACACTGCCTGCTTGCAGGGCCTGCAGCAAGCCGGTGGCCTCTTGAACGCCGCCCTCGGGCAAGGCCATGGAGCATTCCACCCGCGTGGCTACCGGCAACTGGCCGGGGGTGTCGCGCCTGGCTTTGACCGTGACGTACACCTCGGCCTTCGCAGGCAGGCCCTGGCAGCCCTCGGTCAGGGCCGTGGACGGCAGGCTGACCGTGGTGCCACGCAGCTGCAAGGTGCTGGCGTTGGGGGTCCAGTCCAGCGTGCCCTTGAGTTGCACCGAGGGCTGGTCTTGCTGGGTTTGTTCTGTCAGGCTGCTGGCCACCCATTCACCGCCCTGGCGCTTGAGTTGCAATTGCACCTGCGTGCCTGCGGCCGGCGCAGCGCCTGCCCAGCCCTCGGGCAAACGCACGTCCAGGCCCTGAACCCGGACGCGACTGGATGGCCCGTCGCTGCTGGTCACCACCGCGTTCAAGCTCAGGCCCTGATCGCCCGCAGCCTGCAAGTTGGCATCGGCCACGCTTTGCGCCAGCAGGAACGAAGTTGAAGGCGAGAAAGCGTCTGGGCTCAGACGTGCCCGCACCAGGCTGCCGGCCTGCACGCTGGCGGGCAGCTCGGCCGCGCGCAGCTCGGTGCCTTGCGCGTCGTCAAGCCACAGGCGGTCGGCGCTGCGGCTGCGCACCGGGGCCGTCAGCAGCACGGTGTCGGGCAGGCTGAGCAATTTTTCGATGCGGCTGGCCAGCATCAGCCACTGCCCACCTTCACGGCTCCACATACCGTGCACCTCCAGGGCGTCGCCAGCGCGCACCTGGCTCAAACCCTCGAAGACGGTGGGCGCCAGGCTGGTGTTCGTGGCATTGACAATGCGCACCCGCTGGCCCAGCAAGGTGAACTCGCCCTGTGCATCGGCGTTGGTTGAGGCGGCTCCCAAAAACTGCGGCAGGACCAGGATGGAAGAGGCCTGGTTCAGCGTGTGCGTGATGCGCACCCGCTGGCCCAGCTTGGCTTCGGCCACGCCGCTTTCGCCCTCGCGCTCGACCAAGGCTTGCGCGTCGCCATAGGCCACCCCGTCGATCAGCACGCTGCCAAAACCGCTGACCGTGCCTTCGGCCACGCCACTGCCGCCGCTGCCTACGCCACCGGCAACACCTACAGCTCCGCCGCAGCCGGCCACCAGCAAAGCCAGCACCAGGCCAGTCATGAAAGAAAGAAGTTGGGTCATGTGGGATCCGTCACATCTGAGTCGCCAGGCGGCGGGGGCGCCGCCTGCTCGGGCGCACTGAAATTGAACAATCCAAGCCGAAAGCGATGCGCCGGTGCCTGACCGGCATCGCGTTCGCACAAGGGCGTGGCGGCCTCCACCACCTGCTTGAGCACCTGCGCCCACAAGGTGTTGGCCAACTGGTTGAGCTCGCGCACAGACTCGGCTGACAGGCCGTCGGCGAACACGCTTTGTTCCAGAAATTTGCCCTGCCCCTCGGTGCTGAGGTTGTGCACGCCAGCGTGCAGGTGGTCGGCCACGGCGCCGGCCATCAGGCGGCGCGCCTGTTCGTCTTCGGCGTCGGGCACAAAGGCCTCGCGCAGCAAATGCACCTGCTCACCTTCCTCGCTGACCAAGCCCAGGCGCTGCAGTTCCTGCAGCACGGCGCGCGGATGCACATCGCGCGAGACCGCCTGCGCGAGGGCTTCAAAGGAGGGCGCCGCACCGGCCAGGGGCAACACGTCAGGCAAGTTGTCGTCGGACAACCAGCGGGTGAGCACCTGGTTGGCCAGGCTGGGCTTGCCCCAGTCGTCGCGCTGACCGCGCGCGGCCTGCCAGTTGGCCTGGGCGCTGGCGCGCAAGGCACGCACATCCTTGCGGTGCAGCCCCGACAGCAAGCTCAGTGATGAATCAGTGACTTTTTCGCCGCTGCGCTCGAGCTCCTGCTGGGCTTGCGCCAAGAACAAGGGCTTGAGCGCGGCCGTGAACTCACCGTAACCCACGCCCGAGCGCAGCAGCCAGCTCACCAGCGGCTGTGCGATGCCCAGCGCTTCGGGCAATACGGAGGGGGGGCGTTCCAAGCTCATGGCTCAAGTATATGGGAAAATTTCCCATATTTAAAGATTCCCCTGCTTGCGTTGTGGAATTGCTGGGACGTGCCCCTTGCTTGTTGGCCCAAGGATGACAAAAGCGCCCCCGGTGTGAGGCGGCCTTCAGATCGGGCCCACATCGGTTCTTGAGATCAATGAAGATGGATCTTTTTGTCCGAACTCCTCATGCTGGGGTCTGGGTTGGCAAGCGCGTCTATAAAACACCGAAAAATAAAAAACCTCACTGACATATGAATTGAGACATAATCAGGCAGGGTAAGCAGCTGATACTTCAGCCGTTTGCCCCTCCCCGGTGTTCACCGAGGCTTGTTTGTTCGGCATGTGCCGGGCGGTTGCGCTGTACATTCACAGTCAACTTCATCTCTTCATGGCTGTGCACAGGCGTTGAACCTCCTGTGATTTTTGGATCCTTCTGCTTTCCTTCTCTTCCCCCCGGCCCCGCGTGGCCATCGGCAAATTCGTCGTCTCTCCCCTGACCCATCCCACCGACTCCGGCGCCTTCAGTGGCTCTGTCACGGTGTCTAGCGGGCAGGGTTCCGGCTCTTCCCACCGCGTGACCCGGTTTCACCGTCCCTATGCCTTGCCTGAAGCGGCACAGCTGGTGGCGCTGACCCAGGGTTGGCTGCAAGCGTGCAGCCCGCGCTTTGTCTCGTGCTGATCGCCTGCGCATCAGTCACCATCCCTTGCGGGGTCTTTGTTGACCTCGCTTTTTCCCAGCCGCTGATTTTCGAATGCAAGCGGCAATCTCTCAGAAAGGCTCTGTCATGAGCAGCAAAATTTACGTGGGCAACCTGCCTTATTCCATCGATGACGCCGCCCTGCGCCACAACTTTTCCGAGTACGGCAGCGTGTCGTCGGCCAAAGTCATGATGGACCGCGACTCCGGCCGCTCCAAAGGCTTTGGCTTTGTCGAGATGTCCAGCGAAGCAGAGGCGCAAGCCGCCATTGCCGGTCTGAACGGCATGACGGTCGATGGCCGCGCCATCGTGGTCAACGTCTCGCGTCCTAAAGAGCCAGGCACCGGCTTTGGTGGCGGCGGTGGTGGCGGCGGCCGTGGCTACGGCGGCGGCGGCGGCGGCGGTGAGCAGCGCCAGCGCTACTGAAATCTGCCGCTCTTTGAGTCAAGCGGCGCTCCCTGAGTGCCGCCCATGACTCTTTGAGTTGCACTGAAAAAAAGCCCGTCGTTGACGGGCTTTTTTGTTTCAGGTGCCGCAGTAAGGCAGCGACGAGCGGGGCAGCACGATGTTCAAAGGGCCTGCTCCGCTCAGACAAAAGTCCAGCTTTTACCGACCGTGTTTTTTGCCTGCCCTGGTAGGTGTGGGTCTCAGGGTAGTTGTTGACTGCAAAGTCGGTCACGTTCAAGTTCAGCTTGTGCCTGTGAAGCTCATCCGGACTAAGTCTTTGATTTGAATATAAAAATACAATAAATTTACAATTTTTTACAAACTATAGATCATTAAATACTCCATTTTCTGGCACCTTTTTGCAACATACTTGTTAATATGTAAATAATTGTCAGAAAATCATGATTCTAAAAGCTATCTTTCTCTCTCTGCTGGCGGCCCTGGCGCTGATCATCGTGCCGCGGCTGTTCAAGCACTACCCGGTGCAGGCCTTCGTCAATGCACCCGCCTTGGAAATGCGCTCGCCGGTGGAAGCGCTGGTGGTGAAAACCCTGGCCTCCACCGGCCGCTTTGAAGCCGATCCTGCCGAGTTCGTGCAACTGCAACCTCGCATGGCCGACCAGTTGCAGGCCCTGCGCGAGCAAGAAGCCATGCTGATGCGGCGGGAGGCGAGCTTTGCGGGCGAGGAGAAAAAACGCCTGCAGCAAGAGCTGCTGGCGCGGGAAGGCGAGGTCAAGCGGGCCGAACTGGACTTGGCCAGTGGCGAGCGCGAGTTACAGCGCCAACTCAGCCTGGTGTCGGCAGGCTTTATCAGCCACACCCAGCTTGACAGCTTCAAGCTGCGCCACGAAAGCGCCCAGGCCCAGCGTGACATTGCCCTGGCCCATTCCCAGCGCGCCAGCAACAACCTCAACGGGCTGGTTCAAAAAGGCTTCATGGGTGAGCGCGCCGGTGGCCTGGACGTGAGCTACACCCAGCAAAAACTCGACGAGTTGCGCCTGCGCAGTGCTGAGCTGCAGGCCTGGGCAACGCTTTGGTTGTGGGGCGGCATCATCTTTTTGACGATCTGTTCTTTAAATTGCGGGCCATAGACTGGCATATCTCCATCTTTCCCGCCCCCTCGGTGGATTGAGTTTGTCTCTTCAAGAGACCGTACAACTATCGTGACAGAGGGGGCGCTGACGACGATTGGGGCGACAGCGCATGGTGCACCAGCACCAAGCTGGGCTTACCTGCCACCGATTGCGCCATGCCCTGCGCATCTCCACCCTGCTCCACGGCCTGACGCACTGCCGGGTGACGCACGATCTGCGCGGCCAGTTGCGCGTCTCCTGAGAGAAAGACACGGCCCCGGTAATCAAGGATCAGAAACTGCCGCTGAGTGCCCCGATTGGAGCGCGACAGCAAAGGCTCCAGGTAGTTGTCGCGGCCCTGGCTGTCCGACAGGCCCGTCCAGACCAAGGGCGAGGTGGCCAGGGAGTGCAACTCATAAACCAAGTTGGACACCTCTGTGCCCAGCTTGGTGCTGACCAGATCCCGGTGGTGGGCCAGCTGATTGAGTTTGAAGTAATAGCTGAACAGCAGCGTGAAGACCGCCAGCAGCAAAGTGATGGCGATCACATAGCTGCGAATGATGCGCGTGAGTTGCCCGCTGATGCGCTGGCGCAAAGGGACCTGAATGGTCCGCAGGGCATCCGACGAGAACTTCACTTCAGAGGGATCAGTGAGCCAGAGCGCTCAATGCGCACGAACAGCACCTGGGCGGGGGTGAGTGCATCGTGGCGTTTGTCGGTAAAAGCCGGGGTATAACTCCGCACCGCGACCTCAAAGGCTGGCAAGCTCTCCAGCGCCCGCCGTATGTCGTCGCCCTTGGTGTTTCCGGCCTTGTTCACCGCCAGCGCCAGCAGGTGCGTGGCGTCGTACGCATGGGCCGAACCCACCGGACTTTGTATTTGCTGCACAGTGCTCAAGCCCGAATCCTTGAGGATCCAGCTGGCCAAGCGCTTGGCCGCCGGTCTGGTGTTGCCAATGAAGCTGAAGGTCTGGATCACCTGCAGGTCCACCTTGTCCAAGGCAGGCCCGGCCATCTCGTGAATCAGCCCCCCCGTCATGCCCCAATGCGCCACGATGGGCAGGCGCTCGGCCGCAGGCAGGTCGACCATTTGGCTGAGCAAGATGGCGGCCTCCTTCTCGTTGGCCACCAACACCATGGCCTGCGCATTGGCCGTCTTGCAAGACTTGAGCACCTCCACAAAGCTCTGCTCACCCCAGTTGTACCAGCGCGTGGCCACCACGCGAATGCCATTGGTGGTGGCTTTGGCGCCAAGCACGCTGTCGCTGGAGCGGCCCCACGCCGTGTTGGGCAGCACAGCACAGATGCGGTTGGCCTTGTAGTGGGACTTGGCCCGCACCAGCATGGCTTCCACGCCCCAGCTGTCCTTGAGCGAGACTCGAAAGACATACGAAGGATCGCCCCCGTTGTCGGTGATTTGGTCAGCCGACCCTCACACACTGATCAGGGGCACGCGCAGGCGCTGTGCCTCGCCTATGGACTCGACCGTCACCGGGCTGAACTTGCCGCCCAGCACGGCGATCACGTCGGGCTGCGAAGCCATCTGGGCAAAGTTGTCCTTGCCGCGGGCGGCCACGCCCTGGTTGTCGGTGGTAATCAGTTTGAGCGGCCGACCACCCAGTACCCCGCCTTTGGCATTGATCTCGTCAATAGCCGCCTTCACACCGCGCTCTATGGCTAGAGGCGAGGTGTTGCTCTTGATGCTGTAGGCCTCGTCCAAGCCCACCATCACGGGCAGGCCCGTCAGCTGGGACGCCTGGGCCAGGCCACACGAGAAAGCGCCCGCCACAAAAGCAGCACACAGGCGACTCAGGCGACGCAGGGATCTAGGCTTGCCAAGTGTCAATTTTTTAACATTCATAAACTTTATGTTACAGATCATGCTGATAATTTTTTATCTCATCCATTAAAAATACCTGAGTTGCTGAAAAAGAACTCATGCTATGGAATCGCCATTGCAGCAGTGGGCATAAAATGCGTTAAACGTATAACGTGTAAAAGGTTCCGGTATGCATAAAAGAATGACCATCACATTGGACGAAGATGTTTATGACGGCCTGTACCGCACCATTGGCAAGCGCCGAATGAGCCAGTTCATTGAGGACTTGTTGCGCCCACACGTCTTGGACACCACGCTCGATGACGGCTACCGCGCCATGGCGGCCGATGCTGCCCGCGAGGCACAGGCGCAAGAGTGGTGCAACGCGCTTGCCAAGGACATGGACAGTGAAGCGCGGTGAGGTGTGGTGGGTCGAGTTTGACCCTTCGGTTGGTTCTGAGATTCGCAAAACACGGCCTGCTCTGATTGTGAGCAACGATGCCGCCAACAGAAACCTCGCTCGCGTGGTGGTCGTGCCCCTGACCAGCAACACAGGCCGTCAGTACCCCGGCGAGGCGGTGGTGTCTGTTGACGGCCAAAGCAGTAAAGCCATGGCAGACCAAATCATGGCTGCTGATAAAGCCCGTCTCAAAAGCCAACTTGGTACCGTCAACAAAGCCGATATGCAGGCCGTTGAGGACGCCATTCGCATCCAACTGGGCTTGGCCAAGTAGCGTTCATCTGGAATGCGACTACTCAGTTTGGTGGCACGTATGGAATGTCCACCTTAGTACAATCAAAAGTTGATCCCCTCCTGGTCAGCTGAAGTCTTGCCTGGCGTTCAAGTCATGGTTGACGCCATCGACCTCCAGACGCTGCGCGCACTGCCTGGCTGCGCCTTGCGCGCGTGCGGCCTTGCAAGGTGCCAAGGGGTTTGATTCCAAAGGAAATTCCATGAGTTTGAAATGCGGCATCGTGGGCTTGCCCAACGTCGGCAAGTCCACCCTGTTCAACGCCCTGACCAAGGCCGGCATCGCGGCCGAGAACTACCCGTTTTGCACCATAGAGCCCAACACCGGCGTGGTCGAGGTGCCTGACCCGCGTTTGCAGCAGTTGTCAGAGATTGTTCAGCCAGAGCGCGTGGTGCCCGCCATCGTCGAATTTGTGGACATTGCCGGCCTGGTGGCGGGGGCCAGCACGGGCGAGGGCTTGGGCAACAAGTTTTTGGCCCACATCCGCGAGACCGACGCCATCGTCAATGTGGTGCGCTGCTTTGAAGACGACAACGTGATCCATGTGGCTAACAAGGTGGACCCGATTGCCGACATCGAGGTCATTCAAACCGAGCTGTGCTTGTCTGACCTCGCCGCGGTTGAAAAAGCCCTGCATCGGGTGAACAAAACCGCGCGCTCGGGCGACAAGGAATCCATCAAGCAGGTGGCCATTTTGGAAAAGTGCCAGGCCGCGCTCAATGACGCCCAGCCCGTGCGCACCATCGACTTCAGCAAAGAAGAGCGGGCGCAGCTGCAGCAGTTTTTCTTCATCACGGCCAAGCCCGCCATGTTTGTGGCCAACGTGTCTGAAGACGGTTTTGAGAACAACCCCTTTTTGGACAGACTCAAGGCCTTTGCGGCCAAGCAAAACGCGCCTGTGGTTGCCATTTGCGCCAAGATCGAGGCTGAGCTGTCCGAAATGGACGACGCCGACCGGCTGGAGTTCCTCCAAGAACTCGGCCAAAGTGAGCCCGGCCTGAACCGCCTGATCCGCGCGGCCTACACCTTGCTAGGCTTGCAAACCTACTTCACGGCGGGCGTCAAAGAGGTGCGCGCCTGGACCATCCACGTAGGCGACACCGGCCCCCAGGCCGCAGGCGTGATTCACACCGACTTTGAAAAAGGCTACATCCGCGCCCAGACCATTGCCTTTGAGGACTTTGTCAGCTTCAAGGGCGAGCAAGGCGCCAAAGACGCGGGCAAGATGCGCGCCGAAGGCAAGGAGTACGTGGTCAAAGACGGCGACGTGATGAACTTCTTGTTCAGCAGTTGAGATTGAACCTGCTTGCAGCGCCCTGGCTTGGGAGCGCCCCCCAATGACCGAGCCCATTCGACTGTCCAAACGCGTGGCCGAACTCAAAGCCTGCTCGCGCCGGGAGGCCGAGCAGTTCATTGCGGGCGGCTGGGTCACGGTGAACGGCCAGGTGGTGGAAGAGCCCCAGGCCCGAGTGAGCAACGAGCTGGTAGAAATCAGCCCAGACGCCAGCGCCTTGACGGTGCAGGCCGTGACCCTGCTGCTGCACAAGCCCCCAGGCGCCGAGGCAGGCCTGGGCCACTTGCCAGACACCCACAGCGCCGCCGCCTTGCTCACGCCCGAGCATTGGGACGGTGACGAGGGCGCGGGCCTGCGGCCCCTGAAAAAACACTTTCTGGACCAAGTGCTGCTCTCGCCCCTGGCGCCCCGGGCCAGCGGCTTGGTGGTGTTCAGCCAAGACTGGCGCATTGCCCGCAAGCTGCGTGAAGACGCCCAGCTGATGGAGCACGAGGTGATCGTGGAGGTCAGCGGCACGGTTCAGCCCGGCGGCGTGGAGCGGCTCAACCGCGCCGACCATGGCTTCACGCTGGACGGCCGGCCCTTGGGGGCGTGCAAGGTCAGCTGGCAAAGCGAGACCCGTTTGCGTTTTGCACTCAAAGGCGAGCGCCCCGGTCAAATTGCGTTCTTGTGCCAAGCCGTGGGCCTGACCGTGGAAGGCATGCGCCGCATCCGCATTGGCCGCGTGTCCATGAGCCGCCTGGCCGAGGGAACTTGGCGTTATTTGCTTCCTGGCGAGAGGTTTTGAGGCTTCACGGGCTGCGGTTTGGCCAGTCATGGTGGGTACCGCTTGCCTTGACGGACAGCGGCTTGCATGTGGCAAGTCCTGACAAGCCAGGTCTTTTTCTGTGGTCCAAGCGCTGGTCTCAAGACGGTGCTTGATCGTGCCCCCGCCCCAGCCCTCCCCCAGAGGGGGAGGGAGCTTGTAGCCTTGCGTGCCGCCATCAAGCTTCACGGCTCCCGTATTCCTCCCTCCCCCTCTGGGGGAGGGCCGGGGTGGGGGCATCGCGTGCCACCAGTATTGGCTTGATCGCGTTATCTGGCTGGGCTTTTTTAGGCTTTTGCGTTTCGTGACCGTTTCCTCACGCGTGCCCCCACCCCAACCCTCCCTCAAGGGGGAGGGAGCCTACAGCCTTGCGTGCCGCCATCAAGCTTCACGGCTCCCCGTATTCCTCCCTCCCCCAGAGGGGGGGGAGCTTGTAGGCTTGCGTGCTGCCATCAAACTTCACGGTAGCCCGTATTCCTCCCTCCCCCTCTGGGGGAGGGCCGGGGTGGGGGCATCGCGGGCCACTGTTGTCACTTTTTCAAAAAAGCCTTGAAGATCGTTCCGGATGACTCGGTCTATCATTGACCATACAGTCAACTCATTCAACCTGCAGGTCCTCTACATGTTCAAGCCTCAACAACTTTTGCCCGTCCTGGCCCTGTCTTTGGTGACTTCTTTGGTGAGCGCACAAGGGACCTACCCGCAGCGGCCGGTGCGCGTGGTGGTGACCGCCCCGGCGGGAGCTGCATCAGACCTGCTCGCGCGCTCTGTGTCTGAGCAAATGGCCAAGTCCACCGGCCAGGCTTTTGTGGTGGAAAACCGCCCGGGCGCGGGGGGTAACGTGGCCAGCGCCTATGTGTCCAAGCAGCGGCCAGATGGCTACACCATCTTGCTCGCTTCTGTCAGTTCGCACGCCATCAACCAATCGCTCTACACCAACCCCACCCACCACCCGACCAAGGACTTTGCAATGATCGCGGCCCTGGGTTCCAACCCGAACGCGCTCATCGTCAATCCTGCCTTGCCCATCAGGACGGTGGCCGAATTGATCGACTACGCCAAGAAAAATCCGACCAAGAGCTCCTACAGCTCTGGCGGCTCGGGCACCTCGCAGCACCTGTCGGCCGAGCTGTTCCGTTCCATGGCGGGCATAGAGGCCTTGCATGTGCCCTACAAGGGCTCTCCCGAAGCGATCTTGTCCGTCATGCGCGGTGAGGCGCTGTTCATGTTCGCCAATGTGCCCAACGTGATGGAGCTGGCCAAGGCCGGCACGGTGCGCATGCTGGCAGTCACCAGCACCAAGCGGCTGCCCTGGCTGTCTGACGTGCCCACGGTCGCTGAAAGCGGCCTGGCCGGCTATGAGGCCACCGCCTGGTTCGGCTTGGTGGCGCCTGCGGGCACACCCAAGGACATCATCGACAAGCTGCATGCCGAATCACGCCGCGCTGTGGAGTCGCCCGATGTGCGCAAGACACTGGTGGCACAAGGCTTTGACATCATGGGCGGTTCGCCCGCTGACTTTGAGCAGTTCATCACTGCCGAAATTGCGAAGTGGGCCAAGGTGGTCGCCGCATCAGGTGCCAAGGCCAACTAGCCCCCTCGCCTCAAGCCGATTCAGCGAATCAGCACCCAGCCCACGCCCGCCACGGTCAGCACCGCACCGAGAACCACGTCGAGCGTCACTTTGCCCTCGTTCTTGTAGAGCACACGGCTCAGGGGAATGACCAACAAGGGCGAGCACAGGCTCACCAGGTTGGTGACGGAAATGGGCACATAGCGCATGGCGGCGATGGAAAAAATCTGGCCCGCGATGGTGCAAGTCCCCAGCAGCGCAAACAGCCAGACCCCGAGCTGGGGCGCTTGCCTGATCTGGCCAAGCAGCTGGCGTTTGTCGGGCATGAAACAAAAATGCAAGAGCAGCCCGCTGAGGGCGCCGAGCAGGCCCCCCAAAAGCGGCTCGTTCCAGTCGCGAATGGCTGCTCCGCGCAAGACATTGCCCAGGGAGTAGGCCAGGGCACTGCCCAGGCCAAGCACGAGAATTGAAGACCGCCACTTTGCCCACAGCGCAGCGCGTTGGGCGCCAGTGTCGGCCTGAGATGCAGGGGCTTGGGTTGTGCTGGAGGCCTGGGCGCCGGCCTGCATGGGATTGACGCTGATGAGGATCAGGCCCGCCACGGCCATGGCCATGCCCAGGAAAGTGGACGGCGGCAGCACCTCGCCCAGGGCCAGCCAGGCCACCAAGGCCGTGAACAGCGGATTGCTCACCTGGAAAATCCTGGCCTTGGCCGGCCCCCACAGCACCACCGATTCATAGAAGAACCAACGCCCCAGGTAGGTCGACAGCACGCCCGCCCCGGCAAAGCAAGCGATGGCCGTCCCATTCCACTGCGGCATTTCATGACCCGCAGCCAAATGGGCACCAAAAGCCAGGGCCGCGAACAGCACATTGGTGGCGGTGGCAATCAGAAAACCCAGCCCCATGGGCAGCAGGCTGGAGGCCTTTTTGGTCAGCAAAATGGCTGCGGTGAAGCTCAGGAGCGCACAGCCCGAGAGCAGGTAACCGAGCGACTGCGGGCTCATTCCTTGCGTTCAGCGCGGCGCGGCCATGAAGGCCAGGATCTGGCGCCCCAAGGCATCTTCGGCGGTGTTGAAATGGCAAACCATGGAGGTGTGGTTGTGCCCCCGCAGCCACATGTGGGGGGGCGCCCTGCGCCTGGCCTGCGTCAAGCGCGAGATCAGGTCCACACAGTGCACGTCGATCAGCGGGTTTTCGTACTCGGCCATGGCCACAAAGGTCGGCAGCGATTGTGCAGACACATGGTTGACGGCCGAGCCCTCCTCCATGTCCTGGGGGCTGGCGTAATAGGCGCGCACGCGGGCGGCGTTGGGATTTTCTGCCGAATCCTCCGCACGCACGCGGCCGGAGAGGCAGATGAGGCCTGCCAAGCCGCTGCCTTCAGGCGGGTGAAAGCGCTGGTCGTAGGCATAGTGGGCGCAGTGTGCTCCGCCGGCCGAGTGCCCCATCAAAAAGATGCGCTCGGGGTCCCCGCCCAAGGCGCCCACTTCACGCCTGGCCCAGGCCACAGCGGCTGCCATGTCCAAGGTGCCCGCAGGGTAGCGGTGCTCGGGCGCCAGCCGAAATTCCACATTGATGCCCAGCACGCCATGCCGGGCAAAGTACCACAGCACGTTGCTGTAGACCTCGCTGGTGCGGTCTTTCTCGCCTTCCACAAAGGCGCCGCCATGCACAAACATCACCACGGGGCAGGCCCCAGGCGCCAGCCCAGCCGGCTGGTACACGTCAAGCACCTGACGGGGATCACTGCCGTAGTGGATGTTGCGCGTCACAGCGCCCAGCTTGGGCGCCTGGCTGAGCACCTCGCTGAACTGCTCGATCATGAGCTTGACGTTCGCCTGCACAGACGTGCCCCACCGGGGTCCAACGTCTGCCATGAGTTGGCGAAGAGATTCAGGAATGGGCGGGGCTAAATCCATGGCGCTCATGCAGTGTCAGGAGGGTGAAAACGCGGACCAGGAGCTTGGCCAGGCCGGACAGGAGCTCTAAGGCGGGCTGGCCCCAGCGGAAAAAACGCTTGCAAAACTGCCCCGGTGCGGGGTTCTGCAACGGCTTTCAGATCGAAGATATTATGTCGGCAAACAGCACTCTTGCAGCCCATTTCATTGTCCAATTGGTCAATTGGACCAACCTGCTGCCAGCGTTGCTGGCGCACGCAGGCTTGGGGCTGAGGGCCTGTCTTGCACCTTTTGCCATGGAGCTTAGAACATCGTGACTCACCCCATCTCCTTAGTCGATGTGGCCTGCGCCTACAGTGCGGGCCGCGAATTCCCACTGGGCACCCTCGCCGCCTGGGTCTCACCCAGCACCGGCGAGAGCGTGGCCCAGGTGTCAGAAACACCCGAGGCGGTGATCGCGCAGGTGGTCGACCTGGCCCAGGCTGCCTATCAACAGCATCGCCGCGCCACAGCAGCGCAGCGCTCGCAGTGGCTGGCACAGGCGGGCGATGCGCTGGCCGCTGCCGCAGCCGAAGTGGTTGAACTCATCGTGGCCGACGTGGGCAAGCCCCGACGTGTGGCGGCCGGCGAGGTTCAGCGCTCGATTGACTTCATACGCGCCTGCGCCCGGGAGGTCTTGAACATGGGCGGCGAGGTCCTGCCCTTGGAGGCCATGGCCGCAGGCGCCGGCCACTTTGGCTTTACCCGCCATGTGCCGCTGGGCGTGGTGGCCGCCATCACGCCTTTCAATGCGCCCGCCAACCTCTTGTGCCAAAAGGTCGCACCGGCGCTGGCGGCGGGCAATGCCATTGTGGTCAAACCCCATCCGGCCGCCGCCCGCGCCGCGGTGCGGATTGCACGCGCCTTCTTCGATGCTGGCCTGCCTGCGGGCCTTTTCAATGTGGTCACGGGCGACCGCAGCGCCGCCATCACCTTGGTCAGCCAAGACCTGGTCCGCGCCGTCACCTTCACAGGCGGCAACCTGGCCGCTGAAGCCCTGTCCAGGGTGGTGGGCACCAAAAAATTCCTGACCGAGCTGGGCTCTAACGCCGCCAATGTGGTGCTGGCCGATGCCGACCTCGCGGACGCCGCCAAGCGCATCGCGGGGGCCGCTTTCGAGGCCTCAGGCCAGCAATGCGTGTCTGCCCAGCGGGTGATCGTGGAGCGCGCGGTGCTGCAGCCCTTCCTCGACTTGTTCGTGGCTGCTGCCAAGGCGCTCAAGGTGGGTCCGGCAGAAGACGCCACCACCGACCTGGGCCCCATGGTCTCGCGCACCCAGGCCGACCGCGTGATGCGCATCGCCCGCGAGTCGGTCGCTCAGGGCGCCCGCTTCGCGCTCGAGCCTGTGCAGAAGGGCTGCACCGTCAGCCCGGGCATTTTGGTGGCGGCTCCGCGCCCATCCCCGGTGTGGACCGAGGAGGCCTTCGGGCCTATCGCGGTGGTTGAGCCCGCCGACGACGTGCAGCACGCGCTGGCCTTGGCCAACGACTCCGAATTCGGCCTGCAGGGCGCGCTGTTCACCACCAACTTGAACGCGGCGTTCCTGTTTTCTGACGACTTCGACGTTGGCTCGCTGTGGATCAACGAAGCCAGCCGTTACCGGCTCGACTGCTACCCCTTTGGTGGCAGCAAAAAGTCAGGCACGGGCCGCGAAGGGGTGCGCTACGCCATGGAAGAGCTGTCGCAGCTCAAGTTCACGGGCATGCGCCTGACGCGCTGAAGCCTTCTTAAGGCTTGGCGCAGAGGTAGGCCACCACCATGTCGGCCGCGTGTTCCAGGCGCTGCCTGATCCGCTGGGGTGACATCAGGGCCTGACCAAAAATCGCCTCAAAGGTGTAGTGGTTGTTGATGTAGTGCGCGGTCAAGGCCGAAATCGAGATGTAGAGGTCCACCGGGTCGGCGTCTCGCCGAAACTGCCCCGACTGGCTGCCCCGCTCCAGCACATCTTTGAGCGTGACCAGCAGCGGCTCGTACAGCGAGGGCACCTTGGGCGAGCCCGCCACATGGCGCCCGCCGGTCAAGTTCTCGCTTTGAAGCAGGCGCAAAAACTCCGGATACTGCACCCAAATCTTGCCGGTGAAAACCACCAGCCGGCGAATGGCATCGACCGGGTCCTTCTCGCGCAATTCGAGGTCGCGCTGGCGCGCGCGTATCTTCTCGTACATGTGCTCCAGCAGCGCCGAGAAAAGACCGTCCTTGTTGACATAGTGGTGGTAGAGCAGGTTTTTGTTGACGCCTGCGCGCAGCGCGATCTTGTCGATGCGGGCACCGTCAAAGCCGCGCTCGGAAAACTCTTGCATGGCGCCTTTGAGAATCATCTCGCGGGTCCGCAGGGAGCTTTCACGGCGCACCGTCGGCGCCTCGGGATTTTTTTTGGTGGCCATGGTGGGAAGTATCGCCGGTGACCATGGGGCAGGGCGGCTGCAGACCAAGGGGTGTGGGGCTGCTCCTGATTGACTAGATGGTCAACTGTGCTGCAGAATGAATTCATCATTCATTTCCACAGTTGTTGCACCCATGACCATCGCAAGACATCCGCGCCCGGCCGAACTCCAAGACACCTCGATTGAAGACATTGCCCAGCAATACGTCGCCCGCTTCAAAGACCGCAAGGCTGACTGGGCGGCTTTTGAAGACGCCAAGATCGACGGCTACCGCCGCGCACAGCACCGTTTCATTGGCGCCGGTGGGTCCGGAAAACATGGCGATGCGTCGGTCATCCCTCCCCGCGGCTTCACCCTGAGCATCATGTTTGTGCAGCCTGGCCAAGGCAATGCGGCGCACACCCACGAGGTCGAAGAGGTCTTTTTTGTCTTGCAGGGCTTCCTGGACGTTTTCCTTGAAGACGAAACCGGCAAGCGCCTGGACGTCAGGCTCGGGCCCTGGGAGTGCATCTCCTGCCCGCCCGGGGTGGTGCACGGTTATGAAAACACCAGCCTGGAGCCGGTGTACTTTCAGGTCATGCTCGGCCGCGCCCGCCCCGAGGCCATGGGTTATGCCGACAGCAAGCTCTTTGAGCGCCGCGACGCCCACCTGACTGGCAACTGAAGCCTTGCTCACCCGGCTCCCCTGAGCCTTAGCGCACCCCAGCGCAAGCTCACCCCCTTCCATTGCCCTGCCCGACGTGACAAAGAAACGCTGAAAGCCCATGAAAAAACTGACCCTCAGCATGAGTTGTACGAACTACGACCGCACCGCTGCCCTGTTCGATGGACGCGTCCAGGTCGAGGGGGTGGACCTGATTTCCTCTCAGCTCGAACCCGAGGAGTCCTTCCACCGGGCATTCCGGTCCGCTGAGTTCGACATCTGCGAGATCTCGTTGAGCAGCCACACCATGATGACCTCGCGCGGCACCCACGCTTATGTGGGCGTCCCCGCCTTCGTGTCCCGGCTGTTCAGGCATTCAGGCGTCTACATTCGAGGGGACCGAGGCATACGCACCCCCGCCGACCTGGCTGGCAAAAAAGTGGGCTTGCCGGAGTACCAAATCACGGCCAATGTGTGGATACGCGGCATCTTGCAAGATGACTTTGGCTTGGACCCGGCCAGCGTGCACTGGCGCCGCGGCGGCGTGGAGGAAGCAGGTCGCGGTGAGCGCGCGCCGCTCAAGCTGCCAGCCACCATAGACCTGCAGCAGATCCCCAATGACAAGACGCTCAGCGGCATGCTGGCCAGCGGGGAGCTCGATGCGGTGATCAGCGCCCGTGCGCCTTCGTGCTTTCTCAAGGGCGAGCCCAACATAGACCGCATGTTCCCCGACTACCCGGCCACCGAGGCCGACTACTTTCAGCGCACCCGCATCTTTCCCACCATGCACCTGATCGGCATTCGGCGCGAGCTGGCCGAGCAGCATCCGTGGTTGCCTGTCAATGTCTTCAAGGCCTTCATCAAGGCCAAGGAGCTGGCCTTGCACGAAATGGGGCAAATTGGACACCTGTTCCACAGCCTGCCCTGGGGCGTGGCCGCTTATGAAAAGGCCAAGAAGGACATGGGCGACGACTACTGGAGTTATGGCTTTGAGGCCAACCACCATGTGCTTGAGACCTTCACCGGCTACCACCACGCGCAGGGCCTGTCGGCGCACAAGGTCGATCCCAAAGACCTGTTCACTCAGTCTTCGCTCGAGCTGAGCCGGATTTAAGTCGCCCATGAAACCCGCACCGTTTAATCTTCACCTGCCGAGCACGCTGGACGAGGCGCTGGCTGTGCTGGCTGGCAGCAGCAACGCCCGCGCCATCGCAGGCGGCCAGTCATTGATGCCCATGCTCAACCTGCGCCTGGCCGGGGTCGATGACCTGGTCGATCTCAACGGCATTGCGCAGCTCAGCGGCATGGCGCAAGACGGCGATTGCATCGTCATAGGCGCCATGAACCGCCAGCGCGAGATTGAGCAGTCGGCCCTGGTGGCGCGCACCTTGCCGCTGCTGAGCGAAGCGGTGGGCTACATCGGTCACAACCAAACCCGCAGCCGGGGGACGGTAGGCGGCAGCCTCTGCAATCTGGACCCCTCGGCCGAAATCCCGACCGTGGCCATGGCCATGGATGGCGAACTCACCATCGCGCGCCAGGGCTCGCAGCGCACCGTGCCCATGCGGGACTTCGCTTTGGGCTTGATGAGCACCTGCCTGGACCCAGACGAATTGCTCACCTCGGTGCGCTTGAAGCCTTGGCCCGCGCACAGCGGCCATGGCTTTGTCGAATACGGACGCAGGCATGGGGACTATGCCATCGTGTC
>CAMCUN010000014.1 GCA_945878995.1 Polaromonas sp. YR568
GTTGGTGCGCCGCAGTGCAGCGCGAGCCCCTTCTCACCAACCCCTTGGCCTGGCCGAACTGCCTGGCTGAGTTCAGCAATTCCCGTTCTGATTCAAGGAGAACTTTTATGGAAACTGGCGCTATCACCCAATACGTCGATGTGGCTCAAATCGTGCTGTACCTTTTCTGGGCCTTTTTTGCGGGTCTGGTTTACTACCTATTGCGCGAAAACCACCGCGAAGGCTACCCTATGGATTCGGGCCGTGAAAACGGTCCCAAGATAGAAGGCTGGCCCCCTGTGCCCGAGCCCAAGGTCTACAAAATGGCCGACGGCCGCGAGATGCTCAGTCCCGACCTGCGCCGCGAGGATGCTGATTTCTCAGCTCAGCCCACGCACCGCTGGAATGGCGCACCGCTGGAGCCCGTGGGCAACCCGCTGCTCGCAGGTGTGGGTCCAGGCGCCTGGTCCAGGCGTGCTGATGAGCCCGACATGCTGCACCATGGCGGTGTCAAGATCGTTCCTTTGCGCGTCACGCCAGAACATGGCGTGCACATGAAAGACATAGACCCGCGTGGTCTGCCTGTGCACGGCGCGGATGGCGAGTTGGCGGGTACCGTGGTCGACCTCTGGGTTGACCAGGCTGAAATGCTCTTTCGCTATATTGAAGTGGCGCTGCCCAATGGCAAGGCCGTCTTGCTGCCCTTTAACTTTGCGTATGTGAGCAAAAGCGCTGTGCGCGTCAAGGCGGTGCTGGCCTCGCAGTTTGTGCAAGTACCTCCGCTGCGCCACCCTGAGCAAGTCACCTTGCTCGAAGAAGAAAAAATCATGGCCTACTACGGTGCGGGCATGTTGTACGCCACACCTGGCCGTCAGGAGCCGATGCTGTGACGGTGCAACACGAGCACGAGTTCGAGGCCTCCCCCGGGCTGCCCGAAAAGCTGCCTGCCAACGAGCATATTCTTTGGCAAGGCGCGCCTGACTGGTGGCAGTTGGCCGTGCATGCTCTGCATGTGAGGTCATTGGCGTTTTACTTTGCCGGCATGATGGCCATACAGGCCGCCTTTTTGCAGGCTGACGGCCAGCCGCTGGTGCCCTCACTGGCCCTGAGCGCTGGCTTGGCCTGCCTGGCCCTTGGCCTGCTGGCCGCCACGGCCTGGTTCTCGGCCAGCACCACGCTCTATACCCTGACCAACCGCCGCATTGTCATGCGCATAGGCATTGTGCTGACGCTGACCTTCAATTTGCCTCTGCGTCAGATTGCGGGTGCTTCCCTCAAGGCCCAAGGCGCGGGTTGTGGCGATATCGCCCTGGCTTTGAAAGGCTCTGACCGCATTGCCTGGGCTCACCTGTGGCCGCATGCCCGCCCTTGGGCGCTGCGTCGGCCCGAGCCTACGCTGCGCTGCGTTCCAGGCGCACAAGCTCTTTCAGCGCTGATTGTGCGCACCTGGAAAGAGGCCAACCCTGGTGTGAGTTTGGTCATGGACGAGGCTGCCTTGTCCTCGGCCCCCCAACACCACCCCGCCACCGTTTAACCATGCAGCGCCGACCCTACACCACCTTGTCTGATGCCACCCGCATGTCGGTGGCGCCTGGCCTGCCGGGCACCCGCCCGTGGGTAGGCTGGCTGCTGCTCCTGATCGTGGCTTGTGCCCTGTTGGGCACAGCTTGGCAGCGCTTTGCTGGCGAGCCCCTGAACGATGAAGCCGGTCCCGTGCAGTGGCAACGCACATTGAATTTTGCAGACCGACCCAACGGCGACATTGCCGTGCTTGATGCCTCTAGCGGCCTAGAAGTGGCCTACTTTCAGGGCGAGCAAGGCTTTGTGCGTGGCGCCTTGCGCTCGCTGGCCCGCGAGCGCAGGCGCTCTGGTTTGGGGCCAGAGCAGCCGTTTGAATTGCTGGGCCACTCCAACGGCCGCATCACGCTGCGCGACCCGGCCACTGGCATGCGTTTGAACCTTGAATCCTTTGGCCCCACCAACGCGGCCAATTTCTCTCGCCTTCAATCGGCCAGCCCTGCCGCACCGGCTACATTTGTGACGCCTGCTACCCAAGGAAAATCATGAGCAATCCAACCACCACCCTGGACCACGACCCCTTGGCCCACCTGATGGACCGCATCGAGAGTTCGGACGATGCGATTGCCAAAGCCAAGACCAACACCGTGCTGTCGCCGCGTTTTTACACCACCGACTTTGCTGCAATGGACCGCTTGGATGTGTCTTCCGTGCGCGCCGAATGGGACGTCATGATGAAAGAATACGAGGGTGACAACAACCACGACCACTTTCAGCGCGACGCGAGCTTTGCTGAGGAGGTGCGCACGCTCATGCCTCAGCTCTCGCCCGAGATGCGCCAAGAGTTTCTGGACTTTCTCGTCAGCTCGCTGACCTCCGAGTTCTCTGGCTGCATCCTCTATAACGAGATCCGCAAGAACATCGCCAACCCCGACATCAAGCAGTTGATGACCTACATGGCGCGCGATGAATCGCGTCATGCCGGCTTCATCAACCAGTCGCTCAAGGACTTCAACTTAGGCATTGACCTGGGCAGCCTCAAGCGCACCAAGACCTACACCTATTTCAAGCCCAAGTACATTTTCTACGCGACCTACCTGTCCGAGAAAATCGGCTATGCGCGCTACATCACCATTTTCAGGCAGTTGGAGCGCCACCCTGACAAGCGTTTTCACCCCATCTTTCGATGGTTCGAGCGCTGGTGCAATGACGAATTTCGCCATGGCGAATCTTTTGCCCTCATCATGCGCGCCCAACCTGAACTGCTGCGCGGCGCCAACAAGCTTTGGATACGCTTTTTCATTCTGGCGGTGTACGCCACCATGTACGTGCGCGACCACACCCGGCCGCTGCTGCATGAGGCCATGGGCCTGGACTCCAGCACCTACGACTACGAGGTCTTCCGCATCACTTCTGAGATCTGCCGGCAGGTATTCCCTATTGAGGTCGACATCGACAGCCCCGTGTTCCAGGCCTGCCTCAAGCGCCTGCTGCAACTGTCCAAGAAGAATGATCTGGCCAAGGCCCAGGGCGGCGTCTTGGGCAAGCTCAAGAGCGCAAGCTGTGCCGTGCAGGCGGCTCTGACCTTTGCTCGCCTTTATTTGGTGCCGGTCAAAAAGCAGGAACTGCCTGCCACTGTGCGCTGCGTGCCGGTCTGGTAAAGCCTTGACGCCTGGCATCTTCCACCCCACAAGCAGCCCAGCATGATTGAGTTTTCAACTGGCATTCTGGCAGCTGTACTTTTTGCACTGTTGTGTTGGTGGCTGGGCACGGGCGTCATTCTTTGGCTGGTGCGCCTGCCCGTGGCCAGCTTCCGCTTTAGTTTGCCGGTTTTCTCAGTCCTTTTTTTGATGGGGCTGTGGGGCGCCCACACCAGCATGGACGCGAGCTCCCCAGACCGCGCTTACCTGGGCTTTGCCAGCGTGATCCTGATGTGGAGCTGGCACGAACTGGCTTTTCTTACCGGCCGTGTGACCGGCCCCCGGCGCGTTTCCTTGAGCCCTGGCGCGCGTGGATGGCCTCGCTTCGTTCAGGCCCTGCAGGTGTTGCTGCACCATGAGTTGGCACTGCTGGCCAATTTTTTATTGTTGCTGTGGCTGCAAAATGACCAGCCTAACCACGTAGCCTTGTGCACCTTTGCGCTGCTCTGGTGCATGCGTTTCATGGCCAAAATGAACCTTTTTCTGGGTGTGCCCGAGGTGGGCGACCAGTACCTGCCGCGGCATCTGGCCTACCTGGGCAGCTACTTCAAACGCGGCCCGGCCAGCGCTTTTTTCTACCTCACCATGGGCGTGTCTAGTCTGACCTGGGCTTGGTTGATCTGGCGGGCGCAAAGCGAAACGGTAGCTTCAATCACCGGTTGGACCCTGTTGGCGACCATGCTGGGCTTGGCCATTGTCGAGCACGTGCTCATGGTGTTTCATGTGCCCATGCAGCGCCTGTGGGGCTGGGCCATGTCGCGAAGCCAACCGTCGAATGAGGCCATTTTGCCCGTTACATCAGTGGCTGCAAAGCCCGATCAAGCATGAATGCCATCACCTCCCTTGAGCAACGCCAGTTGCTGTCTTGCCCGGATGACCAGCCCCACGCCATCGTCATTGGCAGCGGCTTTGGTGGCTTGGCTGCAGCCGTTCGCCTGCAGGCCAAAGGTTGGCGTGTCACCGTGCTTGAAAAGCTAGATGCGCCCGGCGGCCGCGCCTATGTGCACCACAGCCAAGGCCATGTGTTTGACGCCGGCCCCACCATCATCACCGTGCCTTACCTCTTTGAAGAGCTGTGGGCCTTGGCCGGCAAGCGCATGGCTGACGAGGTCAAACTCGTAGCCATGGACCCGTTCTACCGCATTCGCTATGACGACGGCGACCACTTTGACTACAGTGGTGACCCTGAACGCATGCTGGCCGAGGTGGCCCGCATCAGCCCCAGCGACGTGGCCGGCTACAAACGCTTCATGGCCGAGGCCGACCACTGCTATCGGCTGGGCTTTGAGGCCCTGGGCGACAAGGCCTTTGACACCGTGGGCGACTTGCTCAAGGCGGCGCCCGCCATTGTTCGCATGCGTGGCTGGCGCAGCCTGCACACCATGGTGGCGGCGCACATCAAGCACCCCAAACTGCGCATGGCCATGAGCTTGCAAAGCCTGCTGATTGGTGGCAACCCGTTTTCAGTGACCTGCGTTTACAGCCTCATTAACGCACTGGAGCGCCAATGGGGCGTGCACTGGGCCGAGGGTGGTACGGGCAGTCTGGTCAACGGGCTAGTGGGTCTGCTTGAAGGTTTGGGCGGCAGCCTGCGCTGCAACGCCGAGGTCAGGCGCATTGAGGTGGAAGGCGGCCGCGCGACTGGCGTCATGCTGGCCTCGGGGGAGCACCTGCCGGCTGACATCGTGGTCTCCAATGCCGACACCGCCTGGACCTACCGCAACCTCATTGAGCCCCAGCACCGCCGCCACTGGACCGACAAGCGCGTGGCCAAGGGGCGCTATTCCATGAGCTTGTTTGTCTGGTACTTTGGCACCCGCCGCCAGTACAAAGACGTGCCTCACCACATGATGCTGCTGGGTCCGCGTTACAAAGGCTTGCTCGAAGACATCTTCACCAAGCACAAGCTGACACCAGACTTCAGCATGTATTTGCACCGACCCACCGCCACCGACCCCAGTATGGCGCCACCGGGCTGCGACACTTTTTATGTGTTGTCGCCTGTGCCCCACCTGGACAGCGGCACCGACTGGGCGAGCCAGGCCGAGCCCTACCGCCGCGCCATGGCCGAGGCGCTGGACCGCACTGTGCTGCCTGGCTTTGAAGCGGAGCTCACCACCACTTTTGTGACCACGCCGCAAGACTTCCACGACCGTCTTTTGTCCTACAAGGGTGCGGCCTTTGGACTGGAGCCCTTGCTGCTGCAAAGCGCTTGGTTCCGGCCACACAACCGCAGCGAGGACATTGAGCACCTCTACATGGTGGGCGCCAGCACCCACCCCGGTGCGGGCGTACCCGGTGTGCTGATGTCTGCCAAGGCACTCGACTCCGTGGTGCCCAGCGCAGCTGAGTTCATGCAGACCCAGGCCTTACAGGCTTAAATCCACAGCGAGCCAAACCTTATGCAGTTTGTCCCTGATTCCTCAGTAATTTTTTCCTTTGCCGACGCCAACAGCCCTGCGCAAGACTTGCGCTCATGCGTGCACCTCATGCGAGGTGGCTCTAAAACCTTTTTCGCCGCCAGCCGCCTGCTGCCCGCGCGCGTGCGCGATGCCAGCATTGCGCTGTATGCGTTTTGCCGCGTGGCCGACGACTTGGTTGACGAAGGCGATGGCAGCACCGACAGCCTGGCCGTGTTGACCGAGCGGCTGGACGCCATTTATGCGGGTCACCCCCAAGACCTGGTCGAAGACCGTGCGCTGGCCGCCGTCGTGCAAATGCACCAGCTGCCCCGTCCCTTGCTGGACGCCTTGCTGGAGGGCTTTGCCTGGGATGCCCAAGACCGCCGCTACAACACCCTTGAAGAGGTGCAAGCTTACGCCGCCCGTGTGGCCGGCAGCGTGGGCGCCATGATGTGCTGGCTCATGGGCGTGCGCAGCCCCGAAGCCTTGGCCAGAGCCTGCGAGCTGGGTGTGGCCATGCAGCTGACCAATATTGCCCGCGACGTGGGCGCCGACGCCCGCATTGCCCGTGTCTATCTGCCGGGGGATTGGCTGCGCCAAGCTGGCATTGAGCCCATGGCCTGGCTGAAAAACCCCGAATGCAGCCCTGCGCTGCAAAGCGTGGTCGAGCGGCTGCTGCAAGAAGCCGATCGGCTGTACCAGCAAGCCAGCCAGGGCATTGCCGCCCTGCCTGCCGATTGTCGCCCGGCCATCATGGCCGCGCGCCTGATTTACGCCGAGATTGGCCAACAACTGCGCCGCGAGGGCATGGACCCGGTGGCCAGGCGGGCGGTGGTGGCGGGATCGCGCAAGGCCTGGCTGCTGGCCCGCGCCTGCGTGCAAGCGCGTTGGGTCAGACCTCAGCCCCAACAGTTGCCCTCTTTGCCGGCCACGGCTTACCTGGTGGCGCATTGCGCGCATGCAGCCGGACAGCTCAGCGCGTCAGGCGCGCGCTCAGCCCCGGGTGCGGCCACGCCTGCCAAGCGTCCCTTGGCCCAGCGCGCCGGCTGGATGATTGACTTGTTCGAGCGCCAAGAGCAGCTCCGGCGCGGGCGTGACAACCGGAACTGGATGTCCAACGGCGTGCGCTGAACCAAGCAGTCAGCCCTTTGTGCGGCTTGCCTCAGGCCACAGAGTCTGCGGCCACACAGCGCATTGATCGGTGTTTTCAGACCTCGCGCTTGAGCGCTTGCTTGCCAGCCACAAGGCTTCCGGCTCCTTGCTGTTCCCTGGCCGGCTGGGCCGCACTTTGATCCCCACACTGCGTACCCTGATGTTCATCAAGACTGCATGTCCAGCCACACTTGGGCATTCGGCCTGGCCATTGCCGGGTACAGACCCATGGTCTTGGTCCATTGAATCTAAACCCGGCAGTTGGCCGCTTGCTTCCGCTTCAAACACTTGATGAATCAAGCACTTGCGCACACGACGATCTTCACCTCATGGGTGAAAGCGCTGCACGGCCGCAGGTCTGCCGCTTCAGGCCCCTGGCGTTGTTGCTCGCACCCCCCGGACAGGCAGTCCGGGGAGCACTCGCGCCTAGCCTTAAGACCTGCTTCGTCAGCCCCTAGTCCGCGCCCAATTGCCGGATTTAGGTTGAAGTGGCTGAGGCGGCGAACAAGCGCAAGTCTTCGCTTGACGCTTTGAAACACATGCTTAGAATCAGTTTTTCTTTAAGCGGTAAATTTTTCCAGTCAGTGGAATTAAGGGCGGTCGAATCACCGATGTGGACCTTGTTCAAGCCAGTGTGAGCCAGTTCCCTCAGAGTTTTTACCTGCTTTTGTCATGACTGAATCCGCCTCCATCAGCCGTCAATTTGCCCGTTGGGCCGCCGCATTGCGCTATGAAGACTTGCCCGCTGCCGTGCAAGACAAGGCCAGGGCCTTGTTGCTTCATGCCCTGACCGGCGGGCTGCTGGGTGCCAACACGCGCTCAGCCCAAGCGCTTGTTCTGAGCACTTTGCACGAGGAAGGCCGAGCAGATGGCGCGGCGGTGTTTCACACCACGCAGCGAGCCAGCCGCATAGGCGCGGCCTTTGCCAACTCGGAATTGATTCACGCGTCCTATCTGTTTGATTCCTACCGCATGCTCACGCACCCAGGGCCCGTGCTGGTTCCGGCGGCGCTGGCGCAGGCGGAGCTTGAGGGCCGCAGCGGCCATGAACTGCTGCTGGCTTTGGTGGTGGGCTATGAGTTGGTGTGCCGCCTGTGCGATGACTTTATCCCCAGTACCGCCGCAAGGGGTTTCAGGCCCAGCCCCATTTTTGCCACCTTGGGCGCGGCACTGAGTTGCGGCATGCTCATGGGCTTGGACGAGGATGGCCTGGTCACCACCATTTCACTGGCCAGCCACTTTGCCAGCGGGCTCAATGAAGGACCGCGCGTGGGCACCAACGAGTTGCTGATCCACGAGCCGCAGGCCGCACGCAACGGGGTTTTTGCCGCCATGATGGCCAGAGCTGGGCACATCAAAGGTGCAGAAAGCACCCTCGAAGGCCGAGCCGGTTTTTACAACGCCTTCACGGGCAGCCACACCGGTGAGCTCAGCCACAGCTTCACCGGCAGCAAGCAGGCGGACATGGCCAGCATCACGCAGGGCTTGGGGCAGCACTACAAGATGCTGGACTTCATGTTCCGCCTCTACCCTTGTCCGGGCTACAACCAGCCCGTCATAGAGCTGATGGCGCAGATGCGCCAGCGCCACGGCCTGCAAGCCCAGGACATGGCACAGGTGCGCATTCACATGAACGCCATTGAGACCGTTTACCCCAGCCCCGCGTTTGCACGCCATGAAGACTGGCAGCAGCCTCGGGTGTGGGACTCGACGCACTACTTTGCCGCGCGCACCGCCGTGGCGGGGAGCTTTCCGGTGGCCAATGGCCTACCGCCGGGCGCACCCGACAGCGACCCCGATAAAGAAGCTCAGGCGCGTGCTTTCATGGCGCGCATCAAGCTGGTGCCAGAGCCGCAGCGGGCCATGTTCTCGCCGACCATTGCCATTGAACTGCAAAATGGAAAGGTGCTGCAAGACAGCCATCCTTATGAACGCATGGTCTGGAATTTCGATCAACTGCTCAGCCGTCTGCAGGCCTGCACGGGCGCCATGGAGGGCGGGCAAAAACAGCACGATGGTCTGGCCAGCTTGGTGCTGGGCCTTGATGGGCCGCAGACGCTGCAAGCCTTGGTGCGGCACATGCAGGGAGAAGCGGTGTGAGCCCCTGCGCTTGCGAACATTTTTGTCATACACACCTCATCACAACCATCAGGAGACCGACATGAAAATTTTGAAAATGCTGTGCTTGACCCTGGCTGCGCTGGCCTCAGGCGCTGCGATGGCGCAAAGCTACCCCGCCAAGCCGGTGAAAATCATCGTGCCCTACGCTGCCGGCGGGACCGGTGACATCTTGGCCCGCCTGATCGCCAGCGAGTTGACCAAGCAAACCAGTCAAAGCTTTGTGGTGGAAAACCGCACCGGCGCCGGCGGCATGATTGGCTACGGGGCGGGTGCCAAGTCTGTTGGCGACGGCTACACCTTGGTGGCCATGGACTCTTCCTACACCATGTTCCCCGGCTTGTATGGCGAGCGCGTGGACTGGAACATCGAGACCGACCTGGTGCCCGTGAGCATGTACGCCCGCGCCGCTTTTGCTTTGGCGGTCAACCCCAGCAAAAATTACAAGGGCGCAGAAGACCTGATCCGTGCGGCCAAAGACAAGCCCGAGGCGGTGAGTTTCGGCACCCCCGGCTTGGGCACCTTGCACCATGTGTTCACCTCGCAACTGCTGGCCACCACCGGCGTGCAAATGACGCACATCCCTTTTCGTGGCGCCAGCGAAGCGCTCAACGCGGTGTTGGGCAACAACGTGGACTGGACTTTTGTGGCCATGCCGACCATCTCCGGTCAAATGGGCAATGAGCGCTTGCGCGTGATTGCGGTCACCTCGGAGAGCCGCTCGGCTTTGCTGCCCAATGTGCCCACGCTGCGCGAGGCCGGCATTGCCATGACGGTGGCCAACTGGTTTGGCCTGGGCACGCCCAAAGGCACGCCCCCGGATGTGGTGGCTTTTTTGCATAAAAACGTGGTCGACGCGCTCAAATCCCCAGAGGTGGCCGCCCGCATGAAAGCCATGGGCGCGGAGGTGGTGGGCAACAACCCCACTGAATTTGCCGCTGTGATGCGCTCAGACCTGCGGACATGGACCAAGGTGATCAAGGACGCAGGCATCAAGAACTGAGGCTGCGGGTTCATGACTGCCTAAAACATCCGGCCATGGACAACTGCGCCGCCGCGGCTTTGACCAAGTCCACGGCTTGTTGTGTCTTTTGGGGCTGGCGGCGCGAATCTGGCATGGCCAGACCCACGCAGCCCAACAAGGTGTCATTGGCGCCTATCACGGGCGCAGCAATGGCGTGCGAGCCTTCATGGCGCTGACCGTCAGACAGCGCATACCCGGCCTGCCGAATCTCGCTCAAGATGGCCCAAAATGTGGCCCAGTTGGGCAAGACTTGTACACCCTCGGCGCTGCTTTTTTCTCGCTCAAAGATCGCGCGCACTTGGTCCTCGGGCAAGCTCGCTGCCATGGCCCGACCCGATGCGCCCCACAGCAAAGAGTAAGTGGTGTTGCCGCGCAGCACATATTGAATGGCATGGTGAGACTGCAGCATGGAGACAAAGCGCATGCGGCCCGTCTCTTTGAGGTAGGCGCCGTAAAAAGCCGACTCGCCGCTGCGCTCGACCAAGCCATTAAGCACCGCCTGCACACTGGATGTGAAAGGGCTGGACGCAGCCAGCATGGTGCAGATGCGAAAAAAATCCATGCCCGGGCCATAACTGCCGGTGTCCTCGTGCTGCACCACGTAGCCCGCTTGCCGCAGCACATTCAAAATGCGGTGGGTGGTGCTGACCGGCAAGTCCAGGGCCTGAGCCAAACGGGTCACCGTCGTGGCCTGGCCCGACTCCACCAAGCCAAAGAGCACGCGCACGCTGCGCAGCAAGCTGCTGTGAGAGCTGTCGGTTTCATTCATTAAAAGCCATCCTTGGCGAGTAAAAAATCATCGAGCCATTGTGCTACTTTCAAACTGAAACCATCGGCCCAAGCCCTCAGGGCCAAGCCGCACCCAACCAGGAATCAAGGCCATGGAACTCGGACTTCTCAATCAATGCGTGCTGATCACCGGTGCCTCGCGAGGCATTGGACGGGCTGCGGCCGAATGCTTTGCATCTGAGGGCTGTCGTCTTCGCTTGGTGGCGCGCAACCGTGACCACTTGGACGCCACCGTGGCGCACTTGGTCGATCGCTACGGTGCAGATGTGCAAGCCTTGGCCTTGGATTTGCGAGAGCCTGGCAGCGTTGAACAACTCGACCGCCTGTGGGGGCACGAGATTGATGTGCTGGTCAACAACGCCGGTGACATGGCCCACGGCAGCTTGGAGCAGATCAATGCACAAGCTTGGCGCACTGCATGG
This sequence comes from Polaromonas sp. YR568, assembly GCA_945878995.1. Classification (GTDB taxonomy): domain Bacteria; phylum Pseudomonadota; class Gammaproteobacteria; order Burkholderiales; family Burkholderiaceae_C; genus Polaromonas. Next base: position 11,105 of record CAMCUN010000014.1, read on the forward strand.
GATTTGAAGGTCTACGGCACCATAGACCTGAGCCGCCTGCTCTACGCCCGCATGAAGGCGCGCGCCTCGGGTGTGATGATCAACGTCATTGGCATCTCGGGCGGAGAGATGGTGGTGCCCAGTTACATCGCAGGGACTGCCGGCAACGCCGCGCTGGACGCTTTTACCCGTGCGCTGGGCGCTGCCGCGCCTGAACATGGCGTTCGCGTGGTGGGCGTGCATCCGGGGCTGGTTGCCACAGACCGTCAAATCACACGTTGGCAACAGCGCGCGCTTGAACAGTTGGGGGATGCTCAGCGCTGGCCAGAGCTGACGGGCCACCTGCCTTTTGGCCGCATGGCCCAGGCCGACGAGGTCGCCAAAGCCATTGTGTTTCTGGCCAGCCCTGCGGCCTCCTACATCTCTGGAACCAGCCTGAGCGTTGATGGCGGATTCAGCCAGCGCCATCAAGCGCGCTGAGCAGAACGCACCCGTCATACCACAGCCGACTTAGCCCCGTCTGGGCATGCGCCAAGGCAGCATGGCTTGCACCACAGGAGAGACTAGGCGGGGCACGTTGAGGGTTTCGTGAAAGCTCTCTACTTCTGCGCCCAGCAGCCGGCTTTTGAGCACTGCGCGTTGGTAAAAAGGGGTGTCTTCCAATTGCTGGACCACGCTCACCGGGCCATCGCTGCGCATGCGCCTGGCTATGCGCCAGGCGGTGTTGGGCAAGCGCTGGTGGCCAGGGGCTTCAAAGGGCTCGATGCGGCCGTCTTTGAAAAAGCGCAGGGCCAACAGGCGTGCTTCTGGGCGGCCGGGGTCCACGTCGTAGAGCACGGCGGTGCTGCCGTCGGGCAGGGGGGTGCGCGACCAGTCCCATTCAGTGCAGGCGCCGGCCATGGGCTCGTCCCCCTCGTTGGAGTCAAGGTAGGCCTGGCCGCTCCAGCGCTGGCTCGGCTGCTGCAGGTCTACTTCAATGCGTGCGCTGGGCGCCAGCGGCCCCCAGCGGTGCAGGCCGCTGGGGTGCAGCGCCGCGCTGAAGTTGAACAACTGCTGAGGATGAACTTTGATGGTGCCGCGAATGCGGCGGGGCAGGGGCAGGGCGACCTCGTTGATGTCTATCACCAGGGCCTGGCCGTCCCAGCGCAGCTGGCTGGGGCCTATGGTGAACTGCGTCTCGTCGCGGTGGCAGTGGCGGGCGCCGCGCTCGGTCATGGACCAGCGGCGGGCCGAGCGGCTGTACAGCGCCACATTGAGCGCGCAGTGGTTGTCGGGGTTCACCGTCTGACCGCCGCGCAAGGCCCAGGCGTAATAGGGCGAGAACACGCTGCCCACAAAGGCGATGATGGACAGGCCCCACTGACCGTCGTCGCTCAGCGCATCGACATACCACCAGAGGTAGCCGCCAGAGGGGACCGCCTGGTCAAAGCGGGGCTGGCCAGCAGGGCCGCGGCCGCCTGTTGCCCCGACATCGCCGCCATGGGCACCCCCGGCCCCGGGTGCACGCTGCCCCCCGCCAGGAACAGCCCTTGAATAGGCGTGACTGCGCCCGGCCGCTCGAAGGCCGACATCCAACCGTGGGTCGCCTGGCCGTACAGCGCTCCCCCCGTGGCTGGAAAGCGCTGGTGAAAGTCCCGGGGGTCGGTGCGCAGGTGCGACGCCGGCTGCAAGGACAGCTTCAGGCCGCAACGGGCCACCATTGAAAAGCTCGTTTGCTCGCATAGGTCTAGGGCTTGTGGGGTGAGGGTGGAGCCGTCGCCCACTGCCGGGGCATTGACCAGGCAAAGCAAGCGCTCAGGCTGGCCAGCGGCCACACTGGCGCCCGTGCCCCGGTCTTGGGCGCAGATGTAAACCGTGGGACGGCGAGGCAGGCGTTGGGCCCTGAAAATGTCGTTGAATTCGCTGGCGTAGTCGCTGGTGAAAAACACGTTGTGCCGGTCCAGCGTCACACCTTCGGTGGGCGTGTGCATGGACCAAGTGACGGCCGACAGCGAGCGCGGGCTGGCTTTGCGCGGTGCAGCCGCGCGGGCCTGGGGGCCAAGCAAGCCTTCCCGCAAGGCCGCCACGTCGCCGTTGAAGACCACGCTGTCAGCGAACAATTCTTCGCCGTTGGCCAAGCGCACGCCTCGCACCTGAGGGCCGTGCACCAAAATATCCTGGCAGGCTTGGCCGTACTTGAACACCGCGCCGCGCGCTTGCGCCAGCCGCTCAAGACACCGCGCCAGCGCATGCATGCCGCCGTGGACAGACCACACGCCATTGAGCTCCACCTGCGCAATCAGCATCAGCGTGGCCGGTGCCTGCCAGGGCGAGGAGCCGCAGTAGGTGGCGTAGCGGCCAAAGAGCTGCTGCAAGCGAGGGTCCTTGAAGTGCTGGCCCAGGCTGTGCCACAGGCTGCGAAAAGGCCCCAGCTCGGTGAGCACACCCAGGCCCCGAGCGCCCAAGCGCGAGGGCATGCCCATCAGCGTGGGGGCGGTGGATCGGATAAAAGGGCCTTCGAGTGCCTCGTAGACGCGTTTGGCCGTGGCGCAAAAACCGGCAAAGCGGTCGGCCTCGGCCGGGCTTGAAAACTCACGCACGGCCGCGATCGACTGGGCCAAGTCGGCGTGCAGGTCCAGGCGTGAGCCGTCTTCCCAAAAATGACGCGCCAAGACGGGCAGCGGGCTGATCTGCAGCTCGCTTTCCAAAGACGTGCCTACCGATTCAAAAATCTGGTCAAACACCCAGCGCATAGTGAAGACCGTGGGGCCGCTGTCAATCGCAGCGCCCCCCACATGGCGCTGGTGAACCTTGCCGCCAGGGCTGTGGCCAGCTTCGACCACCGTCACGTCCAGGCCCTGGTGGGCCAGTTGCAGCGCACTGACCAGCCCGCCCATGCCCGCACCCACCACCACCACGCGGTGTGCGCTCATGAGGCCAAGGCCACGCCCTGGCGCCCGGGTTGCTGCCACAGACCTTCTTGCTGCATCACCCGCATGCGCACAAACAAAGACTCGGCAAAAAAGTCGTTTTTATAGGCCGCCTCCAGCGCCGTTTGGTGCGCGCCGCCGTGGGCATAAGCCAGCATGGAAGGCGTGTTATTCCACAGGCTAAAGGTGCATTGGCGCAGCAGTGGGGCCTCGCCAAGACCAATGGCCAAGGTGCAGCCGGGTGCGTTTTCTAAATCGGTTTGGGCCGAAGGCGCAAAGCGCCAAAAAGCCATGGCCTTGGCCGGTCGGATGGTGGCCCGTGTGATCACGGCCAAGGGGCCTTGACCGCTGTTGTCGAGTTTGTGCTCAAAATCACTGAGACTTTGGCTGGGCGTGTTGGCCCAAAGGAGGCCGTCCCAGGCGCCGCGGACCGAGTCCACGCACATGAGACCGGCCCAAAACTGGCGCGCTCTTTCTTTGTAGGCCACGGTCTGCGGCCCCTGCAAAAAAGCCTGGGCGCTGTCTGCGCAGTCAAACACCGCGATCAGGCCCTGGTGAGACGCGCTGGGACGGATGCTGAAGCCGCCTTGGTGGCCGCTGCCCATGACCTTGGCAAAACGCAGACCGGGCACCTGCTGCAAGCCGGCTTGTCCGTGCACCAGCCGCAGCCAGCCCCAGCCTTTGTGCTTGGGAAGGTACTCCACCAAAAGAACAACGACCACCCCCTGGATGGTCGTGAAGCCTGCGTCTTTGGAGAGCATGGAGGTGCCTGGCCGGTGTTCCTCACCGGCCACAAGGCCTGTGAGGTCCAGGGGCGCCGGTTTATTTCTTATCGTTGGCAGGCAGTGCCGCAGCTACTTTGGCCACATCCGTGTCCGTCATTGCCGCCTTGGGGTCAGAAGACTTGCGACCGAGTTCGGGGTGGTCTTTGAGCATGGCCGCGCCGTTCAAAGGCTTGTAAGCGCCTTGGTGGCAGGTAGCGCAGTTCAGCTTGGCTACATCGCCGAGCTCACCCTTGCGCTGCGCCGGAAAGACGGGGGTCAGGGGCTCCAGGTACTCCAGGTTCAACTCGCGAGCCATGCGAATGCCGTGCCACGCTGTCACACGCTGTGGCGGGCCACCTTCCCAGGTCGCAAAAGAGCGGGAGTTGTGGCAATAGGTGCAGCTCACGCCCAGGGACTGCGACATGTGCGTCATCAGCCCATAGGTCCATTCGGCTTGCTTGGTCGATTGGCGGTTGCCACTGGGCAAAGCCGTGGGGCCGTTGACACGAATGTTTTGAGCTTCGAGCAAGAAGGGGGTGAACGGATCGTTGGGCAGCGACGACAGGTTGACCACCGGGGACGGGTCATTTTGTCCCGCTTTGTCGCCCATGAAGTTGCTGCCGTAAGGCTGCTCAGCAGACTTGAACCACACCGCTTGCGGCACAGGCTGGCCGCGGTGACAGGTGTAGCAAGTCACGCCGGTGTCGGCCACATGGCTCTTCCAGTCGCTGTTGATGTGCTGGGTCATCTCTGTCATGCGGCGGGCCACCACCTTGGTGTACTTGCCGTCATCGGCAAAGTTGGCCGCGTTGTGGCAGTAAGTGCAGCCTTGTTCAGGCGCGATCCAGTTGGTCATGGCGACCATCAGGCGGTTGAATTCGCCCACGCTGAGGTCGCCCAGCACCTTCACGTTTTGGTATACCTGCCCAGCTTTGGGGCCTTCAGTGGACGCCGCCGGTTGCACGGCAGGTGGCTGGTTCAAAGCCGTCTTTTCCTCTAGCAAGCGGGGGTTGTAGACCTGCGCCATGCCCGTGCCACGAAAGCCGTGCTGCACGCTGTCAACAGGCGGTCGCTCACAGGCCGACAACAGCACCAAGCCAGCCAGGCCGGTCAGCTTCAGACCGCGCGCTATCCAATTCGAGAGTTGTTTCATTATTTAACTCCAAGGCTCAGTGCGGGATCGATCACGGCCGGGAAGACATCAGGGTATGGGGGGGCCACGCCGTGTTTGACGGCCCACAGAAACCAGTTGTCCACCACGGTGCCGGTCAGCAAGATGCCGATGCCGCCAGTCAGCGGGCACAGCACTGCAAACCACCAGGCCCAGCGGTGAATCGATTCCATGGTGGCGTTAAAGCCCATGGTCCAGCGCCAAAAGAGGGCTGCGCGCTCCGAGGCCGTGCCACGGTCCACGATTTGCTCAATTTCGCGCTCGCCGCCAAACTGGCTGACCGCCAAAATGGTTGCGCCGTGCATGGCAAACAGCAAGGTGGCGCCGTAGAGGAAGGCAATCGAAAGCGCATGGAAGGGGTTGTAGAACAAGTTGCCGTAGCGCAGCGAGAAAGCCGCCGTCCAGTCCAGGTGCGGGAAGATGCCAAATGGCACAGCCTCACCCCACGAGCCCATGAGCACAGGCCGAAACAGGCCCAGCACCAGGAACAGCCAAATCGCGGCTGCAAAAGCCCAGGCCACATGCGTGCCCATGCCCAGCTCTCTGGCCCGCCGGTAGATGCGTGCCCACCAAAGCAGGATGGAGATGGTCAGAAATAGACCTGCAATTTGCCACCAACCACCTTGGTTGAGCGGCGCCAGCGCCAGGCCATTGCCTGGGGCCGGTGGCTCCAAGGCCAGCCAAAACAGCTGGCGTATGAACTGGATCGGGTCGTAATTGACCGAGGCCAGCATGTTCAGGCCGATGATGTTGAAGGCCAGCGTGCCGAAAATCAGCGATGCCAGACCCAAACCGCCCAGGTAAATGGGGCCAATCTGGGCGTTGCCCAGTTTGCCCAACAGGTAAGACAGGCCAGGCTTGTCACCGGTGCGAGGACTGTTGCCGTGGCCGAGTGGCACGCCGTGGTGCAGCGGGCCCGTGGCCTGCACCACGGTAAATAGGTTTTCGTATTGAGCCATGTTGTTTGCTCCTGCTTATTTAAGAGGCCACTGTGCCCAGATAGGCATGTTCAGCCACCAACCCCACCACTCGGGCCAGCCGCGGCTCCAGAAGGGGCCGCTGATCACAATGCACAAGGCACTGAACAGCACTGCCGCCAAGGCCAAGAACAGGCCCACACGGTGAATGCCCAGAGTGCCTACCGAGTAGCCAATGATGTCGCGGAAAAAGGTGTCTTCATGCTCGGGGGTCTTGACCACTTGGCCTGCGCCGGGGTTGGTGGCCGACAGCACCAAAGCGCCGTGCAGTGACAAGGCCAGTACGGTGGCAAAGAAAAAGGTCACCGCCAGCATGTGAGCCGGGTTGTAGTGAAAATGCAGGTATTGGTAACCCACGTTGGAGACCCAGTCCAGGTGGCTGAAAATTCCATAAGGAAAGCCATGGCCCCAGGCGCCCATGAGCACGGGGCGGATCACCACCAACGTGACGTAGGCAAAAATGGCCACACCAAAGGCTGCTGGCACGTGGTAGCCCATGCCGAGCTTTCGGCAAATTTCTACCTCTCGCATCATCCACGACACAAAGGCGCCTATGGCGCAGACCGTGATGAACTGCCACAGGCCACCTTCCATCATGGGCGCCAAGCTCAGGCCGTAGGACAAATCGGGCGGCGCGATGTTGATCTGCCAAAGGTTCCAGGTCGGCCCTTGAGAGGCGCCCCAGAGGATGAGGGCTGTGCCCAACAGCGCGAAAAACGCTGTAGTGACACCAAAAAACCCCACGTAAAAAGGTCCGATCCAAAAGTCGAACAAATCACCGCCAAGGAGGGTCCCACCCCGGACTCGGTATTTTTTTTCAAAGCTGAGCATCGCCATGATGAGGCTCTCCTGTCAATGCGGTGTAGAACGCCGTATCTAAAAAATTAGGGGCTCCAGCCTTGTTGCCAAGGCTGGACCCAGGGTGGGCAGGTGGTGCGCCAGCTCTCAGGCCTGGCGCACCGTCTGCCCCGTGCCTGAAGCTCAGGACTTGGTCGCCGGGGTGGCGGCTGGCATAGGCGCGTTTTGCGCCGTTGCCGCTGACTTCTTGGGGCCGTCGAGCCAGTTGAACTTGTTGGTGCTCAGCAAGATGAGGTGAATCATCGCTGCCAGAGCAAACAGGAACACGCCCTGCACCACCATTGCACGAAGGGGGTCGTAAAGTCGCCAAATTCTCCACATGGTCTTTTCTCCTAAATAATGTGAGACATGAGTGTGTAAACCGCTGCATGGACGCCCGAGAAAATGCTGGTTTTATGCTCCGCCCCTGGCAGCCAGTTTTGCCAATGCAGCCCGACCATTTGGCCAAGCATTGCAATTGACAACAGCAGCACAAAGCACGGGGCAAAAATCAGGACAAGCGTGAGCCTGTCATCCCGGTGAGATGACTTGGTTGAGTAAGACATGTCGTTCATGGCAGTTTTTCCATTCATGAGTTAACCGAACTTAGAGCCAGGGTCTCCACGCCCACACCAAGGCATGCGCGATCACGGCGACTGCCGTGAAACCCACAAGACCTTGGATGTAGTACGTGTGAAACTCCTGAGCCTCCTCGTCGGTCAGTCCGGAAATTGAAGTCCGATTTGACATACGAATGCTCCTTTTTAAAAAGGCCGGATGGCCTGCGTTGCGCGCAGCCCGCGCAACCTGGGCGTCCGCAGCGAAGTGCTGCGAAATTCTTCAAGCAAGCGCTGGCGCGCTTGACTGTGTGTGTGAATGTGCTCGAGCCGATCATGCTGGCTCTCCCATGCCCATTTGTTCACCTGCACGGCTGACATGGGACTCGGTGACCAGCGCTTGTTCGGCTTCGCGCGCCAATTGTTCGGCCTGGTCGCGCAGGCGCTTGGCCGCAGAAATTTGCACCAGCACCGGCTGACTGGCCACCAGGGCATGCAAACGCATTTGCGCTTTGTCTTCCCAGGGCGTGGCCGCTTCTGTGGCGCGTGCCAGCGTGGCTGGGGCTTTGTCCATGTCTGTACCGAGCGGCAAAATGTGGAACAGCGCATCGAACAGCGCGTTGCACACCTCTTGAATGAGGTAGCTGGCGCCGCTGTAGCCCATGAACGGAGTGCCCGTGTGGCGGCGAATGATGGCACCTGGAAAGGAGGCGGGAATAAAAGCCGCGCGCATAGGGCCAGTGCTGCCAGCTTCAGCCAAATACATGCGCTCGTTGTAGCTGCCAAACAAAATCAGCGGTGTTTGCTTTTGCACCATCTCGCGGATGGCGGCGTTGTCGGTTTTTTGCCCAGCCAGGCGCGAGACGGCAAAGCGGCAGGGCAAGCCCATCTCGCCTTCCAGAAAGCTTTTCAGGCCGCGTGTGTAGGTGTCTGTGGCCACCACTGCAAAGCTGGCGGTGGCAAAAAAGTCTTGCGTCACCGAGCGCCACAAGTCCCAGACAGGCTTCAAAGTGGTGTGCTTTTCACGTTCAATAAAGGGCTCGGGGTCCAGGCCCAGAATCTCGCCAAGCTTGCGCAAAAATGCCGTGGTGCTGTGCAGGCCAATAGGCGCTTGCAAATAAGGCCGGTCCAGCGCCTCGCACAGCATGCGGCCGAATTCGCGGTACATGCAGATGTTGGCGTCTGCCTCTACCAGCTGCGAGACCTCAGCCAAGTGGCTGCCCAACGGAAAGGTCAGGTTGATGTCGGCGCCTATGCCTTGCACCATGCGGCGAATTTCGGCCACGTCGCTCGCGCTGTTGAAGTTGCCGTAGCATGGGCCAATGATGTTGACGCGCGGCTTTTCGCCTTCTTTGCGCTTGCGGGCAGGCACTTTTTTCATGCCGTACTCGGTCCACAGCCACATCATGGCGCGGTTGGCGCACTGCCACTGGTCTTCGTCGATGGTGCGCGGCAAAAAGCGCATCAGGTTGGTGCCTTCGGGCGTGACGCCGCCGCCAATCATCTCGGCGATGGAGCCGGTCACCACCACGGCGGGCAGGTCCGGGTCCAGCACCGCGTGGGCCTTTTTCATGGCCCCTTCGGTGCCTTCGCGGCCCAGTTGCTCTTCGGCCAGGCCGGTCACCACAATGGGCAACTCATGCGGGGGCAGGGCGTCTGTGTAATGCAGCACGCTGGTCACGGGCAGGTTCTCGCAGCCGACCGGGCCGTCAATCACCACCTGCAGGCCCTTGATGGCCGTGAACACATACACCGCACCCCAGTAACCGCCCGCACGGTCGTGGTCGATGACGTAGATCATCGGTGGTTTGGGTGTGGGCTTGTCGGTGCTCATGATCCGATGGCCTCCTGCGCAGCACGAATCTTGGCTTTCTTCTCGCGCTGGCGCTTCATGTCTGCGCGAAACTCCGGATGGGTCTGGGGCAGCTCGCTCCAGACACCGGCCTGGTCGGCCTTGCCCACTTCGCCAAAAAAGGCGTTCATGGTGTCAAAGCGCGCTTGGTTGCCCATGGCGCCGTTGATGACTTGCACCAGCGAGCCTGCCGCCGCCGCACCCATGAGTGGGCGCGCTGAAATTAAATTGGTGAAGTACAGCGACGGGATGGCCGCTTCTTTGGCGAACTGCACCACGGGCGTGGTGCCTATGGCCAAGTTGGGCTTGAATTCCTGAACGGCTGCCAAGTCTTGTTCCAGCGAGGCGCGGAACTGCACATGCACGCCCTTGGCTTGCAGCCAGGCGGCATCGTGCGCATTCCATGGGGTGGCGGGGCAGGCCGAGCCCACGTAGCGCAAATCAGCGCCGCATTCCACCAGCCAGCGCGCCACCAGGAGCTCAGAGCCTTCGTAGCCGCTCAGGGTGATGCGGCCGTTGATCTTGGTGTGGGCCAGCACGCCGCGAATGGCGGCCAAGGCCTGGTTGCGGGCGTCGTCAATCTTGGCTTGGGCCACGCCAGTGGCGCGGCCAATGGCACCCAGCCAATCGTGCGTGCCGTCTATGCCCACGGGTGCTGAGCCAATGATGGGGCGGCCTGCGGCCTCAAACTCGCGGATGGAGGCGATGTAGAAGGGGTGGATGGCGGCCACGGCTGCACCGTCCAGTGCGGAATACAACTCGCGCCATTCGCGGGTGGGCGCCACGGTTCCTACGGCCAGGTCCATGGGCGCAAGCATCTGGCCAATGAACATGGGGTCGGCGGGGAACATTTCGCCGAGCAGTGTGATGGTGGGCTTGTCCGAGCGGGCTTGGCGCGGGGCGGGCACGGGACCGGCCATGATCTCTTGGCGGGCGTAGCGCAGCATGGCGCCGGTCAGCAAGTCTTTGGCCTCGGCATGCGTGGGCACGCCAAAGCCTGGCACGTCAATGCCTATGATGCGCACGCCATTGATGGATTGAGGCAGCAGCTGCAGGGGTACGCCGCTGGCAGTCGGCACGCACAAGTTGATGATGACGATGGCATCTAACTTGGCCGGGTCGGCCTGCGCGTGTACTGTTTCGCGGATGTCTTCAAACAGCTTGCCGGTGACCAGGGTCTCCGAGTTGAAGGGCACGTAGCCCACGCTGCGGCGGGCGCCGTAAAAGTGTGAGGTAAAGGTCAGGCCATACACGCAGCAGGCCGAGCCCGACAAAATGGTGGCGGTGCGCCTCATGCGAAGGCCCACACGCAACGAGCCAAAGGCCGGGCACATGCTTTGCGGCTGGTCGTGTGGTCCTTTGGGGTAGTCGGCAGCGTACTGGCTGAGCACCTCGCTCTTGCCAGCGGCGCTTGCAGCTTGTTGCATCAACTCGCTGCCCGCGTGGCAACCCATGCCATCCACAGCTGGCTCGGCTTTGACGGGGGTGATGGGGATGATGTTGGCCATGGCTGAAGTGCGTTCAGGCAGCGTCGTAAATCACTTCAAGCGAAGGCTTGGTGATGGTGGTGACGCCGCACATGTCAAATTCGGTGGCCGGCTCCAGCACCACGTTGCGGCCCACGATGTCGGCGCTGAACAGGCCCAGCAGGCCGTCTTGCGTCATGGGCGTGGGGCGCACAGGCGGCGCGTCGGCCACGTTTTGGGCCAGGTCAGCAAAGAGCGATCCCCATTCGCCGTCAGGCCGGCCAATGATTTCGTAGCTCGCGCTCTTGCGGCGAATGTCTTCGTTGGCCGGAATCGCTGCCAGGATGGGAATGCCCACGGCGCTTGCGAAGGCAGCGGCCTCGCCCGTGCCGTCGTCTTTGTTGATCACCACGCCAGCCACGCCCACGTTGCCACCCAATTTGCGGAAATACTCCACGGCCGAGCACACGTTGTTGGCCACGTAGAGCGACTGCAGGTCGTTGCTGGCCACGACGATGACTTTTTGGCACATGTCGCGGGCAATTGGCAGGCCAAAGCCGCCGCACACCACGTCACCCAAAAAGTCGAGCAAAACAAAGTCAAAACCCCACTCATGAAAGCCCAGCTTTTCAAGGGTTTCAAAACCGTGGATGATGCCGCGCCCGCCGCAGCCGCGGCCGACTTCAGGCCCGCCCAGTTCCATGGCATAGACGCCGTCGCGCTTGAAGCACACGTCGCCAATGGCCACGGCCTCGCCAGCGAGCTTTTTCTTGGACGAGGTCTCAATGATGGTGGGGCAGGCCTTGCCGCCGAAAAGCAAACTGGTGGTGTCGCTCTTGGGGTCGCAACCAATCAACAGCACTTTCTTGCCTTGCTGGGCCATCATGTAAGACAGGTTGGCCAGCGTGAAGCTTTTGCCAATGCCGCCTTTGCCGTAGATGGCGATGATTTGCGTTTCTTTTTTGATTTCACCGGTGTGCACTGGATCGGGTTCTTGTGCGGCTTCGCGGCGAAGGCCTTCGACAAATTTCACTGTTTGCACTTGGCCTTGTCCCAAATTGGTCGCGGAAGCGGTCATCAATGTCTCCAATCCAAAATCATCTTGAGGCACTGTGGGTCGCCAAAGGCCGCCTCGTAGGCCGCGTGCGCCTGTCCAGGGGTCTGGGTGTGCGTGATCAATCCATCAAGGCTGAGCACGCCTGTGTGGACCAATTCGGTCACGGCCAGCAGGTCAGCCCGCTTCCATTCGGCGGCCACACGGATTTGGGCTTCACGCATGAAGGCCGGGGCATAGGCGAATGAAATTTTTTCTTTGTAATAGCCGGCCAACACCACCTCGCCACCTGGGCGCAGGCGGGGGATCACGCGGTCCAGGATGCCGGCGTCACCGCTCAGGTCGTAAATGGCGGCGTAGTCTTTGCGGTCGTCTTCGTCCGGGTGAATCACTGGGTAGCTCTGGCCACTTTCGCGGCGCGCTGCGCTGGTTTCCCACACGGTGGGGGCGGGCAGGCCGGCGGCCACCGTCAAGCGGGCCAAGAGGCGGCCCATGATGCCGTGACCAATGATGAGCGAGGGTGGTGTGGCCGGCTCTCGCGTACCGCCCAGTGCCACGCTGTGGTACGCAGTGGCGGCCAGGGCCAGCAAGCAGGCCTGGGTGCCCAGGTGGTCGGCCACACGCACCACACTGCCGTGAGGCACCACGAGGTGGGCGCCTGCGCCCCCAAACAAGTTGTGCACGCCTTCAAAGCACTGTGAGCCGGGCACAAACACCGTGTCGCCCACCTTCAGGTCACAGTGTTCGGGCAATTGGTTCACGCCAGTGATGCGGCCTACGGTCTCGTAGCCGGGCACCAGGGGGTAGCCCATGCCGGGGAAGGCGGACATGCTGCCGTCCCAGAGCAAGCGCTCGGTGCCTGTGCTGATGCCGCTGAAGCTGACTTCAACCTCAATGTCACCAGCCCGCGGTGCCTGCATGGTCAGCTTTTCCAACGCCAATTGGCGTGGGTTGCGGAAGACGATGGCGGAAGATTCCATGTGTGTCATCTTAGGCTTACATCAATTTGTGTCAAGTTTACTTGACGCATTTCTTTGATTTTTAGGCTATTTCTAGGGTAAATACTGATTTTTAAACCGGCTTGTGGCCGGTCAACAGGCTGGCGTGCAGAGGCATGGGGTTTGGGATTTGACGCAAACCCATAAAGCCGGCCTCGGCCATGAGGGCGTGCAGTTGGGCCGCTGTGCGCAGCCGCCCCTCGCCCATGGCCAACAAATAGAAGTGAAAGTAAGCGTCGCCCGTGGCGGTGCCTGCGGCCTGGGCCATGGGCTCGGCCAGCAGCAAGGTGCCGCCTGGCGCCAGGGCCTCAAAAATGGCGCGCATCAGAATCCGAACCACTTCGTCGGAGTGGTCGTGCGCGACCCGCAGCAGGGTCACCAGGTCGGCGCCAAGGGGCAGGGCGTTTTCAGTGAAGCTGCCGCCGTGCACCGTGATGCGATGGGCCAAGCCCGCTTGCGCCACCTTTTCCCGGGCCAGGTCAGCCACTGGGGGCAAGTCGAACAGCATGAGTTCCAAGGTCGGCTGCTGGCGGGCCAGCTCGCTGACCCAGCCGCCCTGGCCACCGCCCACGTCGAGCACTTGGCGGTGCTTGGCAAAGGGGTAGCTGGCCAGCAGTTCCTCAATGACAAAGCGCTGCGAGCTGGCCATGAGTGCGCTGTAGCGGGCCACTTGTTCTGGGCTCTGCCGGGCTTGGCGTTGGCTGTTTTCTTGGGCCGCATAAGGCCAGTAGGCGTGCATGCTGGCGTCTTGGGGGGCTTGTAAGAGCGCCAAAGGGTCTTGCATGTCGGCGTAGAGCAAGGCGTTGTGCTCAATCATGGCGCGCAGACCCTCGTGGGCCACCACAGGCGCGCCCAGCGCGCCCAGCCCGTAGAGCCCTCCCGTGCGCTTGTCCAGTAATTTAAGAGAGAGCGCTGCGTCCAGCAGCTTTTGCAGGGACTCGGGGTTGATGCGGGTCAGGCTGGCGAGTTCTTGGGCGCTGCGGGGTTGTTCCAGCACCGCCTCCAGCAAACGCAGTCGCACGCAAGCGAGCAGCACTTGGCTGTGCACAAAGCCGGCCATGAGTTCAAACAATCCCTTGGCACGCCTGGCCGATATCCAACGTCCCACGGGGTTGCGCAGCGCCCAGCGGTACAAAGCCGGGTCCGTCATCCAGCGGTCCATGCGCGCGCGCAGGCCGCCCGAGGGGGGCTGAACCGGTGCTGGGGCGCTGGCCGGAATCAAGCGCTGACCTTTTGGCGCAAGGCCGCTTGATGGCGGTCAATTTGTTCCGAGGCGCTTTGCGGCAGCAAGCGCTCGGATTCAGCATGCACCAGCTGGCGCAGCGCCGCTTGGCTGGGGCAGGCGGGCACCGAGGCAATGGCCGAGGCCATGAGCTGGCGGAAATGCTCCACCGCGCCCACCAGCCCCAAGTCGGCGGCGGTGCTGGGGCGGCCGTGTTGGGCGTCTTGGCCGGTGGGCTTGCCCAGTTGGTCTGCGCCCATCACGTCGCGGATGTCGTCGGCCACTTGGTAGGCCTCGCCCAGGCATTCACCCAGCGCGCGCCAAGGGGCGGGATCTGCCCCCGCAGCCAGGGCGCCCGCACAGGTGGCGGTGACAAACAGCGCGCCTGTCTTGGCCCGCTGGTACTGGCCCAGCTGCACCCGTGGTTCGCACTCCCAGGCCTGGCCTGCCACGATGCCATTGGGCGCGCCCGTGCCCTCGCACAGGGTCATGAGCAGTGCCGCCAGGCGCTGCGGGTGGCTGGCTCCGGCATGCGCCAAGGTCTGGTAAGCCATCACGATGAGCGCATCGCCAGTCAGCAGGGCCAGCGGCTCGCCGTAGAGCTTGTGCACCGTGACTTGGCCGCGCCGGGTGTCGGCGTCGTCAAAGCAGGGCATGTCGTCGTGCACCAATGAGGCGCAATGCATCAACTCAATCGCCACCGCCGCCGCATCGCTCAGGGCGGGCGCATCGTCGGTGCAGGCCCGGGCCACCGCCAGACACAGCTGCGGGCGAATGCGTGCACCGCCTGGGAACACGGCATGGAGCATGGCCGACATCAGACGAGGCGGGGCGCTGGCCGTGCTGGCCCGGCTGAATGGCTGTGCCAGGGCTTGTTCGATACGCGCTGTCATGCTCATGGTGACCCCAGTCCGGTGGATGAATGTCTGCAAAATGGGACAGTCATGAGTGTCAATTTAACATGACAGTTGGATTTGTCAAAGCATAGGGACTGTTTTTTTGCGATTTGCGCGGCCTGGAGTGGATGGATGCGCGGCGATTCCGGCAGGTGGACGGGGGCGGCTCATGCGGTCTGTAGGGGCTTGGAGTAAACACGACCGGGTGATATAAGTGTCATCCTAGGTTGACAGCTTGTTCCAGGAACTTTCCCTTGACCCTGTTTTATTTGTCTTGCCGCGACGACCTGGCCCCAGGTTTGGCCGTCGGAGCTTTGTCGTGAGCGCTGCCTTGGTCCTGCACCAAGTCGCTTGCGTGCGCGGCGGCCGCCCCTTGTTTGGTGGGCTGAGCTTGCAATGGCAGCCCGGGCAGCTGCTGCGCGTCAAGGGCGCCAATGGCGCCGGCAAAACCAGTTTGCTGCGCGTGCTCTGCGGCTTGCTCACGCCCGCGGACGGCCAGGTGCTCTGGCGCGGCCAGCCATTGGCCAGCCAGCGCGAGGCGCTGGGCCAGTCGCTGGTCTACCTGGGCCATGCCGCCGCCTTGAAGGACGAGCTTTCCCCGCTTGAAAACTTGCAACTGGCTTGCCAACTGGCCGGTCGCCGGCTGGCGCCCGGTCCGGCTTTGCAGGCGCTGGCCCACGCTGGGCTGCGCGGTTTTGAGCGCAGGCCGGTGCGCAGCCTGTCGCAAGGCCAGCGCAGGCGCAGCGCTTTGGCCAGGCTGGAGTTGGCCTCTCAGGCGCCGCTGTGGGTGCTGGACGAGCCCTTCAATGCGCTGGACACCGCCGCCGTGGCATGGCTGGAGCAACTGCTGCACACGCATTTGGCGCGCGGCGGCCAGGTGGCGTTGACCAGCCACCAAAGCGATTTGCTGGCTGGCGTTGCCGAACAGGTGGTGAACCTGTGAATGAGCTGAGCAAATTGAGCGCCACCCAGGTGGCCCAGCCGCTGGCGGCGGTGCCGGCCTTGCCCTCCTTGCCCTCCTTGCTGCAGGGCTGGCGCACCGTGTTTGTGCAGGAAATGCGCATTGCCTTCAGACGACCCGGCCACACCCTGGCCGCGCTCATGTTTTTCGTCATGGTGGTCAGCCTCTTTCCCTTGGGCGTGGGGCCAGAGCCTGCGCTTTTGCGCCGCATGGCCGCCGGTGTGGTGTGGGTGGCGGCGCTGCTCGCTTGCATGTTGTCGCTGTCGCGGCTGTTTGCCGACGACTGGCAAGACGGCACGCTGGAGTCGCTGCTGCTCGCGGCTTACCCCTTGCCGCTTTTGGTGCTGGCCAAGCTGGCCGCGCACTGGTGCAGCTCGGTGCTGCTGCTGGTGTTGATCTCGCCCGTGCTGGCCTTGCAGTTCGACCTGTCGGCCTCGGCCACGGGCGTGTTGTTTGTCTCGCTGCTGCTGGGCACGCCCGTGCTCAGCCTGGTGGGCGCCATAGGCGCGGCCTTGACGGTGGGATTGCGCGGGGCGGGCATGCTGATGTCGCTGCTGACCTTGCCGCTCTTGGTGCCGGTGCTGATTTTTGGCGCAGGTGCGGTCGATGCGCACCAGGCCGACTTGGGCGCTGGGGCGCATTTTTCAGTCTTGTGCGCCTTGCTGCTGCTGGCCCTTGTGGCTGCGCCTGCCGTGGTGGCCGCGGCCTTGCGAATTGCGGTGGAGTAGTTTTCAGTGAACAGTATTTTTTACTTCGCCGCGCCTCAGCGCTTTTACCCGCTGGCCGGGCGCCTGATTCCCGGCCTGTGGTTGGCCGCCGCCTTGTTGGGCGTGTTCGGCTTGTACCTGGGCCTGGTGCGCGCGCCAGTGGATGCGCAGCAGGGCCAGGCCTACCGCATCATCTTTGTGCATGTGCCCGCGGCCTGGATGTCCATGCTGATTTACTTGGCCATGGCGGGCTGGGCTGGGGTGGGCCTGGTGTTCAATTCGCGCTTGGCCTCCATGATGGCTTGCGCGCTGGCGCCTACGGGGGCGATCATGACCTTTTTAGCGCTCTGGACGGGTGCGCTCTGGGGCAAGCCCACCTGGGGCACTTGGTGGGTGTGGGACGCGCGCCTGACCTCGGAGCTGGTGCTGCTCTTTTTGTATGTGGGTTTCATGGCTTTGCACGGCGCCATTGAAGACGTGCGCCGCGCCGACCGCGCCGCCGGCTTGCTGGCCTTGGTGGGCGTGGTGAATGTGCCCATCATTTATTTTTCAGTGAAGTGGTGGAACACCTTGCACCAAGGCGCCTCCATCAGCCCGAGCGGGGTTAGCATGGCCACACCCATGTTGGTGGGCATGCTGGTGATGACCCTGGCCTTTTGGGCTTACTGCATCGCGGCGGCGCTCATGCGCGTGCGCCTCATCATCTTGGCCCGTGAACAACACACGGGCTGGGTTCAAAAAACTTTGGAGGCGCCATGAGCTCCTGGACATCCTTGTCTGAATTTGCCGCCATGGGGGGCTACGGCCTGTTTGTGTGGGGCTCGATGGGCATGTGCGCTGCTTGCATGGCCCTGGAACTGCTCTGGCTGCGTGGCCGGCGACAAGCCTTGCTCAATGAAGCTCAGCTGCAGGCTGGGTTGCATGCTGGGATGGGGGGGCAGTCATGAGCGCGCGTTCCAGGCGCCTGTTGTGGCTGCTGCTGGGCTTGAGCGCGCTGGGCGCGGCCACGGCGCTGGTGATGAACGCGTTTCAAAGCAATTTGGTGTTTTTCTTCAGCCCCTCGCAGGTGGCCGCCAAAGAAGCGCCTGTGGGCCGCAGCTTCAGGGTGGGTGGCTTGGTGCAAGAAGGCAGTGTGGTGCGCGAGCCCCAGGGCCTGACCGTGCGCTTTGTGGTCACTGACACGGCCCAAACCGTGCCCGTGAGCTACACTGGCTTGTTGCCCGACCTCTTCAATGAAGGCAAGGGCGTGGTGGCCCAGGGCCGCTTGGGCGCAGACGGCGTGTTCCGCGCCGACCAGGTGCTGGCCAAGCACGACGAAAACTACATGGCGCCCGAGGCCGCCGCCGCCTTGGCCCAGGCCAAGCCGGGCGCGCCTTTGCAGGGCGCCACCACTTTGGTGAACAAGCCATGACCGTCGAATTTGGCCATGTGGCCTTGATCTTGGCGCTGGCGCTGGCGCTGGTGCAGGCGATTTTTCCGCTGGCCGGTGCCCACACCGGTCACAGAGGCTGGATGGCGCTGGCCCGGCCGGCAGCCATGGGGCAGTTTGCGTGTGTGCTGCTGGCTTATGTGTGCCTGGTGCATGCGTTTTGGGTGGGCGACTTTTCGGTGCGTTTGGTCGCCGAGCATTCGCACAGCGACTTGCCGCTGGGTTACCGCGTCACCGCGAGCTGGGGCAACCACGAGGGCTCCATCTTGCTGTGGTCGCTCATTTTGGCCGGCTGGACACTGGCCGTGGCCCTGCGCTCACGCGCGCTGGACGACGCCACCCGTGCCCGCGTGCTGGGCGTCATGGGCTTGGTGAGCTGCGGCTTTTTGCTGTTCACGCTGTTCACTTCTAACCCCTTTGAACGCCTGTGGCCCGCGCCTGCCGACGGCCGCGATTTGAACCCGCTATTGCAAGACCCGGGCATGGCCATTCACCCGCCCATGCTGTACATGGGTTATGTGGGTTTTGTGGTGGCCTTTGCCTTCGCAGTCGCCGCTTTGCTGGCTGGGCGCCTGGACGCGGCCTGGGCCCGCTGGTCCCGGCCCTGGACCACGGCGGCCTGGTGCTTTTTGACCATGGGCATCGCCCTGGGCAGCTTTTGGGCGTACTACGAATTGGGCTGGGGCGGCTGGTGGTTTTGGGACCCGGTGGAAAACGCTTCATTCATGCCCTGGCTGGTGGGCACGGCACTCATGCACTCGCTGGCCGTGACTGAAAAGCGCGGCGCCCTCAAGCTGTGGACGGCGCTGTTGGCCATTTTGGCATTTTCACTCTCGCTGCTAGGCACTTTCATTGTGCGCTCTGGCGTGCTCACTTCAGTGCATGCCTTTGCCACTGACCCCGAGCGAGGCGTGTTCATTTTGATTTTTCTGGCCCTGGTGGTGGGCGGCTCGCTCACCCTGTTTGCCATGCGCGCCTCGCGCGTGGGCCTGGGCGGGCCCATTGAATGGGTCTCGCGCGAGGCCATGCTCTTGGCCAACAACGTGTTGTTGCTGGTGGCCACCGCTGCCGTGCTGCTGGGCACGCTTTACCCGCTCTTGATTGACGCGCTGGGGCTGGGCAAGTTGTCGGTGGGGCCGCCTTATTTCACGGCCGTGTTTGTGCCGCTGATGGCGCCCGCTGCGTTTTTAATGGGCGTGGGCCCGCTCGTGCGCTGGCGCCAAGACCAGGCGCTGGGCGTGGCCTTGCGCCTGCGCTGGGCGCTGGGTGTGAGCCTGGCCAGTGCCTTGGGCGCGGCGGTGGTGCTGCAAGCCTGGTCGCCCATGACGGGCTTGGGCTTGTTTTTGGCCTGCTGGGTGGCGGTCACCGGGGTGGTGAATGTGGCCGAGCGCATGGGCCAGCACCCGGCACCTTCTTGGCTGGCCCGCTTGCGCGCCCAGCCCGGCAGCTACTGGGGCATGACCGTGGCGCACTTGGGCATGGCGGTGTTCATTGCCGGCGTCACGGTGGTGGGCAGTTTCCAAAGCGAGAACGACGTGCGCATGGAGGTGGGCAGCAGTGCCAGCGTGGGTGGTCACGACTTCAAGCTCGAGTCCATGGCACTGGTGCAAGGCCCCAACTACACCTCGGCGCAGGCTGTCCTCAGCGTGAGCCGGAACGGCCAGCCCGTGGCCGTGCTCAGGCCAGAGAGGCGCATTTACAAGGTCAGCCGGATGGCCCTGACCGAGGTGGCCCTGGACCGTGGTTTCACCCGTGATTTGTATGTGGCCCTGGGTGCTCCTGTGAGCAGCACCGCCTGGAGCGTGCGCCTGCATTACAAGCCCTTGGTCAACTGGATCTGGGGCGGCTGCCTCTTGATGGCCCTGGGCGGGGGGCTGGCCCTGGCCGACAAACGCTACCGTGCCCGCCGCTCGGCTACTGCGCCCGTGCTGCGCGGACTTGAGCCCGCATGAAGCGCCCCTGGCTGCCCTTGGCGGTGTTTGTGGTGTTGTTGGGCTTTTTGGGCGTGGGCCTGACGCTCAAGCCCCGCGAACTGCCCTCGGCCCTGATTGACCAGCCCGTGCCCCCTTTCAGGCTGCCGGTGCTGGCAGCGCCCGGACAGTTTGTCGGCCCCGAGGACATGCGCGGCCAGGTGTGGTTGCTCAATGTCTGGGCGTCGTGGTGCGTGGCCTGCCAGGTCGAGCACCCGGTGCTCATGGACTTTGCCCGCGCCCAGCGCACGCCGCTGTTGGGCCTGAACTACAAAGACCGGCCCGACGAGGCGCTGCGCTGGCTGGCCCAGCACGGCAACCCCTACCAGCGCTCCTTGGCCGACCGCGACGGCCGCGTCGGCATCGAACTGGGCGTGTACGGCGTACCTGAAACCTATGTCATAGACCGCGCGGGCCGCATCCGCTACAGGCACACGGGCGCGGTCACTCCCGAGCTGCTGCGCGACACCTTGATTCCCATGATTGGACGGCTCAATGGCTGAGCGTTTTATGGAGCGTTTTTTGTCGGTCTTGCTGCTTTGGGTCTGCGTGCCCGTGCTGGCCCTGGCGCAAACCGCGTTGCCCAACTCCGCCGACCCTGCGCTGGAGGCGCGCGTGATGGTGATTGCAGAAGAGCTGCGCTGCCTGGTTTGCCAAAACGAAACCATTGCCGCCTCGCACGCCGAGCTGGCGGTGGACCTGCGCCAGCAAATTCGCAGCCAGCTGCAGCAAGGCCGCACGGCGCAAGAAATTCTTGACTTCATGTCGCAGCGCTATGGCGACTTTGTGCTTTACCGCCCACCCTGGCAAAGCCGCACGCTCTTGCTGTGGCTGGGGCCGTTTTTGCTGTTGGCCTGGGCTGTCTGGGTGGTGACCAGACGCTTGGGTGCGCGGGGCCGCAGCACGCCAGCGCCTTTGAGCCCGCAAGAGGCCGCGCGTGCAGCGCAGTTGCTGTCTGACAGGGGCCAGCCATGACGGGTTTGCTGCTGGCCTCGGCCTTGTTGGTGGTGGCGGTGTTGGCGCTGCTGCTTTGGCCTTTGCTCAAAGCCCGCTCTGGGCACAGTGAGGAGTCGCCCCATGAGGCTCTCCATGTAGCTCCCCATTTGGAGGTGCTGCGCGAGCAGGCCGCGCAGCTTGAAGCCGAGCGCCGCGCCGGGGTGTTGGATGAAGCCCAACACGCCGCCGCGCAGGCCGAGCTGGCGCGCCGCGTGCTGGAGGAAGAGGCGCAAACGGCCTCGCTTTCAGCGCGTGCGCCCCTTTCAAATTCAGGCCAAGTGCTGCCCCAAAGCACGCCCCAAGGCCGCCGCACTGCCTGGCTGTTGGCCCTGGCGGTGCCCCTGGTGGTGGCGGGCCTTTACACGCAGCTCGGTCAGCCGCAAGTGCTGCAAGCGCAAGCCCAAGCGGAAGCTGCATCTCCAGGTGCGCCCACTGCCAAAGAAATTGAAGCCATGGTCAACCAAATGGCCGACCGCTTAGAGAACGGCCCGCCCGAACAAACCGCCGACCCCACTGCCTGGGCCATGCTGGCCCGCTTCATGGCCGCCTTGCAGCGCTACCCCGAGGCCGACCGTGCTTACCTGCGCGCCATTGCGCTGGCGCCGCGCAATGCCCAACTGCTGGCCGACCGCGCCGACCTGCTGCTCATGGTGCGCGGCCCCCAAGGCCGCATTGAGGCAGACAGCCTGATTGCCCAAGCCCTGCAAATCGACCCCCAACAACTCAAGGCCCTGGCCCTGGCTGGCAGCGCCGCGATGGAGCGCCAAGACTGGCCTGCTGGGGTGGCCTACCTGGAGCGCGCCCAGCGCGTGGCACCGGCGGGCAGCGAGTTTGCGGCCGAGCTGGCGCGCAGCTTGGCAGCCGCGCGAGAAGCTGGTGGTTTGCCTGCACAGGCGGTGGCTCAAAACACCGCTGCAGCGCCCGCAGCGACTGTGCCCAACACAGCGCCCTTAGCAGCTGCGGCTCCTGCGCTCAATCTGGCCCAGTCGGCGCCAGCGCTGACTCCCGCCCAGGCGCAAGCCTATGCTGTGAGCGGCAGCGTCAATCTCTTGCCTGCCTTCAAGTCGGCCGTGCCCGCCGGCAGCACCCTGTTCATTTACGCCCGCGCCGTGCAAGGCCCGCGCATGCCCTTGGCCGTGCTGCGCCTGCCCGTGGGCAGCTGGCCGGTCAGCTTCAAGCTCGACGACGCCCTGGCCATGTCGCCCGAGCTGCGCCTGTCGCAGTTCAAAGAGGTGGTGGTGCAAGCCCGCATCTCACGCAGCGGTGAGGCCTTGCCGCAAACCGGCGATTGGGTGGGCCAGTCCGCGCCCCTCAAGCCGGGCAGCCAGGGCGTGTCGCTGGTGATTGACCGCGTGCAGCCCTGAGTTGCGGGAGCCACAGCACAATTGTCTGCGTGGTTTGGCGTTGAAGGTCATGAGGCGGACAGGCGCGTTTCACTGTGCAGAGGCTTTTCATGGCACTCACGCTTCAGCTGACTCTAACCCATAGCACCTGAGCAGGGGTTTGAACCACTTGGACTCACAAGGCGCTGGCCCGCATTCGCTCATTCCATCGCTGTGCAATCAGGTGGGCCACGCGCTCGGGCTGCTCTTCGTGTGCCAAATGGCCCAGGCCCTCTAAGCGCAGGCATTGCGCCTGCAAGGCGGCGGGCAGCAGGCCAAGCACGCGTTCGGCCTGGGCGGGGGGGACGGTCAGGTCGCGGGTGCCGACGATCAAATCCAGCGGGGTCTTGAGTTGCCCCAATTCGCTGGCAAGACTGTCCAGGTCCCAGTTGGCCATCATGCCCAAGGCGCCAGCCACGTGGTCCGGGTGGCTGACCAGCATGCGGTAAAGCGCGCGGCCCGGCTCGTCGATGACCGAGCCTGTGCTGTCCAGCAGCCGGTCTAGCACCGCAGGCGTTTGGGCGCGGCTGGCAAACAGGCGCGGCACCCAGGGCGTCAGGGCCATGAGCTTGGCCGCGGGTGAAAACAGCTGGCCGGCCAGGCCACCCAGGGGGAGCAGGGCTGCATTGAGGCCCAGCACCAAGCGCGGCTGGACGGTGCCGCTCAGGCACATGCGCAGCGCAATGGCTGCGCCCGCCGAGTGGCCCAGCACCAAGTCAGGTGGGCTTTGCAGTTGCGCCAGCAGATCGGCCAGCGCGCGCGCCATGCCGGGCAGCGACAGCGGCGGCGTGTGCTTGCCCACAGGGCGGGTAAAGGCGTGGCCGGGCAGGTCGATGGCCAGCAGCGCGAAGTGGCGGTTGAGGGCTGGCGCCAGGTCTCGCCAAGAATGGCTGGCCGCGCCCGTGCCGTGGATCAGCAGCGCCAGCGGTGCTTGGGTGGTGGGGCCTGGCCAGTGCTGCACATGCCAGCACAGGCCTTGCACGGTGACAAAGCGGCTGCGCTCGCGGTGGGGCCAGCGAATACCGTCGCTGTCCCAGTGCAGGCCGCTCATGTGTTTCTCATGTCTGGGGGATGTGCCGCTCAGCTTGCGCTTTTGGCTGTGGCCAGCCGCACCGCCTGCGACAGGCCCTGGGCGCCTGCGTGCGGCAGCGGGATGTAGCTCGCGCCCATGGTCTGGGCCAGGGTTTGGGCGGTGGCCTGGGGCTGGGCCGAGGTGTCAATCAGCAAGGCCGTGATGCCTGCGAGCTTGAACAGCCGGGCTGCGGCCAGTGCGTCTTCGGTGGCGCGGGCGCGGCCGGGACTGCCGTCGCGGGCCAAGTTGGCGCGGCCGTCAGTGAGCACCACCACCACGGGCGACTCGCCTTGGCGGGTGATTTGCAGGGCCAACTGGTGTGCGGTGTCCAGGCCCGAGGCCAGCGGCGTGCCTCCGCCGGCGGGAAGCCCGGCCAAGCTGCGCTTGGCGCGGGCCAGCGAGCGGGTGGGCGGCAGCAGCACCTCGGCGCCCGCGCCTCGAAAGGCCACCACAGCGGCGCGGTCGCGCCGCACATAGCATTCGGCCAGCAGCAGCTCCACCGCGCCCTTGGCCTCGGCCAGGCGGTGCAGCGCGGCCGAGCCCGAGGCATCCACCACAAAGACGGTGGTGGTGGGCCTGTTTTGGCGGAACTGGCGCACATGAAAGTCTTCACGCTGCACCAAGATGCGTGGCTTGGGACCGATGCTGGCCAGCGCGTCGGCCTGCTGGTGGCGCCAGCGCTGCCAGGGGGCGGCGGCGCGCAAGGTGTCCAGCAGGTGCAGCCGTGCGCCTGAGCGCAGCTCACCCCGGCGCGTGCCCACAGGCCGGCCGCGCTGCAGGCTTTTTTGCAGGGCGCCAGCGCGGCCTTGGGCCGCTGAGGCCCTGCGGTGCATCTGCCCGGCTTTGAGGGCAGCCAAGAGGCCAGGCGGCACGGCCGCCAGGGCCGCTTGCACCAGCATCTCTTCAAGCGCGCCCTGCGGCAGGGCGAGGTCTTCAGGGCTGTCTTGGCCGGTGTCTTCGGTTTGTTCTGGTTCGGCGCCTGCGTCTGGTGCGTCGTCAGGCGGCGGTGCTTCTTTGTCCGGTGGTGGCTCCTCTGACTCCTTGGGCTCAGGTGAGTCAGGCGCAGGCTGCGGCTCAGCGGACGCGGGCTCGCTGGCAGGCCAACGGGTGGCTCGGGGCGCGAGCACCAGGCGCACAGCCGTGCTGGCGTGGTCTTCGCTCACCTCGTCTTGGCCGTCGAGCGCAGCCAGCGCTCGGGCGCAGCGCAAGGCCATGAGCGGGGCGCGCATGGAGTCCACGCCCAAGGCCAGCGAGGCCGCGCACACCGCCTGCAGCACGCGGTCTGGCAAGCTCACTTGGGGCAAGCGCAGGCGCGCATCGGCCAGGTCTTGGGCCTGCCAGAGCGCTTCATCCGGGCCGCTTTCAAGCGGCAAATGAAAAGCCAGCCGGTCCAGCAGCGCTGCCGGCAGTTGCTCGTCGTCTTCCATGCCTTCGTCCAGCGCCACCAGGGCGATGTGGGCGGGGTGCAACTGGGTCAGGCCCTCGCGTTCTAGCCGCACCTCGTGGGTGTCAAGGGCGGCGCACAGCTGCGCTGTCATGTGGGCGGGCACGCGCTCGGCCATGCCCAGCACCAGCCAGCCTTGGTGGGCCTGGGCCAAGAGGCCAAGCTGGGCTTGCACGCGGCCATGGTGCAAGCTGGCCGACAGGTCCAGCCCGCCCAAAAGCGCGGCGCTGCTGGCATGCAAAGGCAGTCGTCTGAAGGGGGTGGCTGCGGGCAGCAAGCCGCGCAGCAAGGCCAGCCAATCGGTGCGCAAGGGGCAGGCGGGTGCGCGCAGAGCCACGCCGCCTAAGCCCGCGCCGTCCACCGCGAGCAAGGCGGCCACCAAGCTGGCCTCGGCGCTCAGCGGGTCTCTTGGCACTGCGTACAGCGCGGAACTGGGGGAAGGTGTTTGTGAAGGGGCGTTCACGGGGCTGACATCCTGGCTGAAGCCCAAGCAAGCGCCGCCATGGCGCAGGCACGCGCTGGCCTGCTCATGCGCCCATCAGTTCGGCCACGGCGCGCTCCACGCGCACGCCCGAGCCCGCGTCGTCCAGCGGGTTGCGCCGCAGGCGGTGGCGCAGGGCGGGGCCGGCCACCTGGCGGATGTGGGCGTCGGTGACGGCGGGCTCGCCCGCCAGGGCTGCACAAGCGCGGGCGGCCTTGATCAAAGTCAGGTCGCCGCGCAGACCGTCGGTGCCCAGGGCCATGCACAGCTGCGCGGCGCGCTCGCGTGCGGCCTCTGGAATGGCGGTGTTGGCCAGGCGCTTGCGGGCGGCCACGATGCGCTTGCGGGTTTTGTCGGCCTCGGCCTTCCACTGCTCGGCAAAGCCGGCCGGGTCTTGCTCGTAGGCGTCGCGGCGGCGCACCACCTCCACGCGTTCGGTCAGGGTCTCTGGCGTTTTGACCTCCACCGACAAGCCAAAGCGGTCCAGCAGCTGCGGCCTGAGCTCGCCCTCTTCAGGGTTGCCGCTGCCCACCAGCACAAAGCGGGCGGGGTGGCGCACGCTCAGGCCCTCGCGCTCAACCACGTTTTCGCCAGAGGCGGCCACGTCAATGAGCAGGTCCACCAGGTGGTCTTCCAGCAGGTTGACCTCGTCGATGTACAAAAAACCCCGGTGCGCCCGCGCCAGCAGGCCGGGCTCAAACGCCTTGACGCCTTGCGACAGGGCTTTTTCAAGGTCCAGCGCGCCGACCACGCGGTCTTCGGTGGCACCCAGCGGCAAGTCCACCACGGGCACGGGAATCAAGTGGGTTTTGGGCGGCGGGCCAGAGGCGCGGCGCGCTGTGCAATCCTCGCAGCAGGCGCTGGTGGCGGCAGGGTCGCAGCCGTAGCGGCAACCGACGACTGCCTTCATGGGCGGCAGCAGGGCAGCGAGCCCGCGCACAGCGGTGCTTTTGCCGGTGCCGCGGTCACCCACTACGAGCACGCCCCCCACGCTGGGGTCAATGGCGGCGATCAGGATCGCCAGTTTCATATCGTCTTGACCGACGATGGCGGAGAAAGGGAAAGGTATAGCCATGGCATAGCAAGTATTGCACAGCATGAGCGTAGCCCAGCCGAGCACCGCGCACGCCCAAAGACCTGCCCCAGGCCCTTGTCTTGACCTTGCAGCCTAGCAGGGCTTTAGTGTAAACCCTGATGCTGCCCAAGCTGGCTTATTAGCCTCATAAGCTAGCATTCGTCTGCATATTTTTGCAGTGGCGATCCTTCGCCTGCAGCCCCCAAGAAAGGCCTTCTCATGAGCTCCGTCTCACTCACCGTCAACGGCAAAGCCACCACCACCAGCGTGGACCCGACCACGCCCCTGGTGTGGTTGCTGCGTGAACATCTTCAGTTGACCGGCACCAAATTCGGTTGCGGCATTGCCCAGTGCGGTGCGTGCACCGTGCACGTCAACGGCCAGGCCACTCGCTCGTGCGTCACGCCTGTTTCGTCCGTGGCCGGCAAGTCCGTCACCACCATTGAGGGCCTTTCGCCCGATGGCAGCCACAAGCTGCAAAAAGCCTGGGTCGCCGAGGCCGTGCCTCAGTGCGGCTACTGCCAGTCAGGCCAAATCATGCAGGCCGCCACCTTGCTGGCCAAAAACAAAAAACCCACCCGCGAGCAGATCGTGCAGCACATGAACGGCAACATCTGCCGCTGCGGCACTTACCAGCGCATTGTCAAGGCCGTGCAACGCGCCTCTAAGGAGGCATGAAGCCATGAGCATTTCTCAAACCTCTCCCCTGCTGTCTGGCGATGTGTCTCGCCGTGACTTTTTGGCTGTTTCTGGCGGCCTGAGCTTTGCCGTGGTCTTGGGCGCAGGCCTGAGCGCCGCTGACTCGGCCCTGGCCCAAGCCAATGAAGCTGGCCTCAAGCCCAATGTCTGGGTGACCATTGGCACCGACGACTCTGTGGTGGTGATGATCCCCACGGGCGAAATGGGCCAAGGCACCACCACCGCGCTGCCCCTGATCTTGGCCGAAGAGCTCGACGCCGACTGGTCCAAGGTGCGCATTGAGCTGGCCCCGCCCAACCCCCGTGTGTATGGCAACCCACACCCGCTGCTCAACGGCGGCCAGGCTTCTTTGGCCAGCATTGCCATTCCTGGCTACTTCACGCCTTTGCGCATGGCCGGTGCCCAGGCGCGCCGCGTGCTCATGGACGCGGCCGCCGCCAAGTGGGGCGTGCCCGTGACCGATCTCAGCACCGACACCGGCCGCGTGATCCACGCCTCCAGCGGTCAGCGCTTGAGCTACGGCGAGATTGCAAAGTTCGCCACCTTGCCTGCCGAGTTGCCCAAGATCACGGTGGCCGAGCTCAAAAAGCCCGAGCAGTACAAGCTCATTGGCCGCGCCGAGATCGCCCGCACCGACCTGCTGTCCAAGGTCACGGGCCAGGCCAAGTACGGCATTGACATGATGGTGCCTGACATGGTGTATGCCACCGTGCTCGAGTCGCCGGTGGAAGGCTGCCGCCCAGACTTTGTGAACACCGCCGAAGCCATGGCCGTGCCCGGCGTGATTCAGGTCATCCCCATGCCTTTTGGCGTGGCGGTGTTGGCCAACACGGTGGAAGCCACGCGCGCTGCGCGCAACGTGCTCAAGCCCAAGGTCACCTGGACCATCGTGGGCGTGGTGGGTGCCACCCACGACTCCGACAAGGCCAAAGAAGAGTACGCCCGCAACGGCCGTGCCGCCGACGCCAAGCCCATGACCGCCTATAAAAAAGGCGAGGCGGCCGACGCCCTGGCCTCTGCGGCCAAGGTCATCGAGGCCAGCTACTGGACCGAGTACACCGCCCACGCCCAGCTCGAGCCCATGAACTGCGTGGCCCGCGTCGCCGCCGACAGCCAGTCGGCCGAGGTCTGGGTGGGCACGCAGGCGCCCGTGCTGGTGACGCTGGCCGCTGCTGGCGTGCTCAAGACCACGCCAGACAAGATCCGCGTCAATCAAATGCTGATGGGTGGCGGCTTTGGCCGGCGCATCACGCCCGACATCGTGGGTCAGGCGGTGGCCATTGCCAACGTCAGCAAAAAAACCGTCAAGCTCATCCTCACCCGTGAGGACGACATGGCCGCGTCCCGCCCGCGCCCCATGACGCACCAGATCCTCAAAGCCGGTCTGGACGCCCAAGGCAAGCTGGTCGGCTGGCGCCACCGCATCGTGGCCGAAAACGTGGACGCCGTGGCCGCGCCACCGCGCTTTGCCGCCACCGGTGGCAAGGACTACATCGGCTGGCAAGGCTCGGACCTGCCGCACTACGACATTCCCAACTGGATGTCTGAAGGCGTGCGCGAAATTCGCGGCATGCGCGTGCACGCTTTCCGCGGCATAGGTGCAGGCCACAACAAGTTCGCCATTGAGTGCTTCTTGGACGAAGTGGCCCAGGCCCGCCAAATGGACCCACTGGCCATGCGCTTGGAGCTCACCCAAAACGACGCCCGCGCCAAGGCCGTGCTCGAGGCCGTGGCCGTCATGTCGGACTGGAAGAAAAAGCGCCGTGGCCGCGCCCTGGGGCTGGCCTTTGCCGACTACCACGGCACCGTGGCGGCCGGTGTGGCCGAGGTCTCGCTCAACCGCAAGACCGGCCAAATCAAGGTGCACAACTACTGGACTGCCGCCGACCCTGGCCTGGTGATCCAGCCCGAGAGCGTGCTTGGCCAGCTTGAAGGCGCGGCCGTGTGGGGCTTGTCCGTGGCCTTGCTCGAAGAGCTCACCATCAAGGGCGGCGCGGTGCAGCAGAGCAATTTCAACGACTACCCGGTGCTGCGCATGTCCGACATGCCCGAGATCCACACCCAAATCGTCAACTCGGGCGCCGCGCCCACCGGCATGGGCGAGATTGGCGTGGGCCCGGTTGCCCCTGCCATTGCCAATGCCTTGGCCCAGCTCACGGGCAAGCGCATCCGCGAGTTGCCCATGTCGCCAGCTCGGGTGAAAAAAGCCCTGGCCTGAGCTGGAGCGGGGCACGGCGCCCCGTTGTTCAGGCTTGGAAAAGCCCCGACAGCTTCGGCCATCGGGGCTTTTTTGCGGGCACTGGGTCAAGTCAGCCTGGAGTTTCTTGGCAGTCGAGCAGACAGCCATTCATGCACGTCGGCCCGCACATAACGGCCTTCAAGCAGGAAGTCTTCCCACCGGCTGGGAACGTAAGGCAGGTAGATTAGCGGCATGCCCGCTTCGTCCGGCGTGCGCGCACCTTTTCGCAGATTGCAGGGGCCGCAGGCCGTCACCAGGTTCATCCAGCTCCAGGGGCCGCCCCGACTTTCTGGAATGATGTGCTCACACTGCAGCAAATCCCCGGCCAGCACCTGGCCGCAGTAAGCGCAAGTGTGGCGGTCTCGCCTCAGCAGTTTGGATTTGCTAAAGCTCGGGATCACGTCAAACAAGTTGATCCGGCTTGCGCCCTTGAGGGCAATGATGGGGGCAACCTCAATGCGGGACTGAATGCCTGTGCGTGCGTTCATGCCGCCACGCAGCGTGGCCAGCGGGCCCGAGCCTTCCTCCCACATGACATCGCTGCACGCATAGTGAATGGCCGCCCGTTCAAGCGAAATCCACGCTTGTGGCGAGCCCTGGATGTCGAGCTGAAGAACGTGGGCGTGTGGGCGCATGAGGACCTCCTTTCTTGGTTGGGCGCCTGGTGGTGCTGATAGGTCCGTTCAAAGCGGGTTTGAGCCTCTTTAATCGGGTGTGGAAGGTGACTGGTAGCCCCTGAAGCAATTTAGCCTGACGCTCCACGTCTTGCTATGAGACCTTGCTGAGAAAGGGGCTGGATGGTTGGTGCGCGCACAAGGGTTCGAGCCTTGGACCCCCTGGGTAAAAGCCAGGTGCTCTACCAACTGAGCTATGCGCGCTGGTGTGGGGTGGCGCATGCCAAGCCGCTTTACCACTCCCCGACTTCGCGCACCCGTGCATCGAGTTCAAGCCGGTCAAGCTGCTCGCGGCGGCGCAGCGCTGCAGTCTTGTGCCTGCGAGTGGCCAGCACTTGCCCGGCGCGCGCCAGTGCGCGCACAACCGGATTGCGCGGCCGTGAGGCCGCCAGGCGTATTTGGATGCGCTGTCTTGCCATGATGGCCTCCTTGTTGGTTTGTAAAAGGGAAATGGCGCCCCGAGACCGATTCGAACGGCCGACCTACCGTGTAGAAGACGGCTGCTCTGTCCACTGAGCTATCGGGGCTGGATGCGCCGGCGGTGCCGCTGCTGTGTGGTGTGCCGACGCAAGGAAATTGGTGCGCCCGGCCAAACTCGAACTGTTCCTGGGCCGCTGAATGAGTGGTGGATTGCCCAGGGATCGAACCTGGCATGTCTTTGTAGACGGCGGGGTTACAGCCCGCTGCCGCACCATTGCGGCGTGCAATCCTTGAAACTGGAGAGGCCCGCGAGAGTCGAACTCGCCTGACCGGGTTTGCAGCCCGGCGCCTGGCCGCTTGGCTAGGACCTCATGACCGAGTGGCGGAGCGTGAGCGATTCGAACGCTCGTGCCGGGGTTCGCCCGACCTCACCGCTTTCAAGGCGGGGGCAATAGACCTCTCTGCCAACGCTCCTTTGAATGGTCCAGCCCCGAGGTTTCGAGCCTCGCCCTCCTGCTCTTCAGGCAGGCGCTTCCACCAGGTCAGCTTGGGCTGGTTGACTTTGGCGCCTCCAGCAGGACTCGAACCCGCGGCCTCCGCCGTGACATGGCGGCGAGCACTCCAACTGCTCCATGAAGGCATCTCATATGGCTCCCCGGGCCCGGCTCGAACGGACGACCCTCGCATTAACAGTGCGGCGCTCTACCGACTGAGCTACCAGGGAATGGATGATGGTGCGCGCACGAGGAGTCGAACCCCGGGCCTGCGATTTCGAAGACCGCCGCTCTATCCGGCTGAGCTATACGCGCATAAATTGATACTGGTGGAGCCAGCCGGGATCGAACCGGCAACCTCCTGCTTGCAAGGCAGGCGCTCTCCCAATTGAGCTATGGCCCCGAAAGGTGGAATGGCTGGCGGAGCGTGCTGGATTCGAACCAGCGGGCCGCTTCAAGCAGCCACGGCTTAGCAAGCCGCTGCCTTGGACCTCTCGGCCAACGCTCCTGGAAGAGGTGGTGGCTGCGGCGGGGGTCGAACCCGCGTGTAGCCGGCTTATGAGGCCGGGGCCTTACCGCTTGGCGACGCAGCCTGGATGGGTCCCGGTGACGAGTTCCGGGGCCGCCCAATTTTTGCGGCCGGTTTACGCAGGGTTCGCTTGACGCGGTCACCTGCTTGGGTTGGTAGCGGGAGAGGGAATCGAACCCCCGTCGCACAGGCTTATGAGACCTGGCGGCCTACCAGCAGGCTTCCCGCGGTAGATCTGGCGTTCCGTGCGGGAGTCGAACCCGCCTGGTCAGCTTGAAAGGCTTGTGACCTCACCCGAAGTCCAACGGAACATGAAACTGGTGCCCCTGGCCACGCATCGAACGGACGACCTCCGGACTACAAAACCGGTGCTCTACCAACTGAGCTACAGGGGCTGGAAAAAATAAAGCGCTCTGGGGTGACCGGTGGGGCTCGAACCCACGCCCACGAGGATCACAACCTCGGACTCTGCCAATTGAGCTACGGCCACACCACAGCGCTCTGGTGCAAGGCGAATGGTCGGTGCAGCAGGATTCGAACCTGCGACCCTCTGCTCCCAAAGCAGATGCGCTACCGGGCTGCGCTATGCACCGAAACTGGTATCCGGGGCTGGGTTTGAACCAGCGACCCTCGCCTTATCAAGACGACGCTCTGCCACTGAGCTACCCGGATGAAGATCTGGCGCACCGGGAGGGAATCGAACCCCCAACCTGCGGTTTTGGAGACCGCCGCTCTGCCAGTTGAGCTACCGATGCATTTGTTATGAAGAATTCGTTGGCGGGCGCGGCTGGATTCGAACCAGCGCAGCGTGAGTCAAAGTCACGAATCTGAGGCCACTCGATTACGCGCCATCATCTTTGGTGCCCCAGGGGGGAGTTGAACCCCCAGAATCCTGTTTCTAAGACAGGCATGTATGCCAGTTCCATCACCGGGGCTTTCCATTGCGGTTGTGTCCTCGCGCGGCAGCACCTCATGGCCCATGAGCCGTGACATGCTGGAGATATCGCCGCACTCGGGTGATTGCTCCCCGAGCACGTCGCATTCCCACCTTCTTCGAGGCGCGCGCAGGAATGCGTGCGAAGGCACACCCGCAATGGAGCGAACAGCGGGGATCGAACCCGCGACATCGAACTTGGAAGGATCGCGCTCTACCAGCTGAGCTATGTCCGCATCACTCCCACGGCGGGGGTTTCCCGCCGTGGGTTTTCTAAATGGGCATCGCCAGCCGTCCAGAATCGGTGGCCTGCCCATGGCAAATTTTTAAAGAACTGCGCCTGTCGGTCGATGCCGGCGAGGCGACCAGGTCAAGCCTGGTGGTCGTGCTGCTGGCGGGCCAGCAACTGAAAAACAAAAGGCCCGGAACCTTGCGGTGTCCGGGCCTTATCCTGAGTTATCAGGTGTGAGGTGCTACTTAGCTCCCTCGGCCCGGCGGTCGATCCTCATAGCCAATCCGTGATGGCATGGGTGTGATGAGCGCGCCAAAGAGTTGCCCATTGGGCTGACTCTGGGTGGATCTATGCCACAGTCCTATACACACGGACAGCGAACGCCCAAAGACCGCTTTGCACAAGCGTGCGGCCTTGGCGATAGAGGTGAAAGAAGCTGTCATGGTGGGCGAGTGTGTGTGAAGTGAGGCGTTTTTATCTAGAACGTGCTTATTGTCATTCGCGTTGACAACTCTTGTCAACAGGCATGACAAAATAATGTTCATATGACGCCATCAGACCACAGACACCGTTCGCCATCGAAGACCTTGATCAGGCGCTCGAATCTGCTGCTTCAGCTCCGTCGCTTCAAGCAAGAACACCTTGTCGCAGGAGAGGACTTGCAAGCCGTGGAGAGGTCATTCGCTGCACTTTTGCAGATCCATCCTTCGCTTCTTTCTCACATCAAGGGTGCACGCCCCATCTCGGACAAGCTGGCCGAGCAGATCGAAAAAGCCATCGAATTGCCAAGGGGCTGGCTTGACGAGCCGCGTGAAATAGAGGCCACCACGTCCCCTGGAGAAGACGCATTCTTGGAAATTGCGCGGCAGGCTTGGCGAAGCGCCAACGCCAGGGGCAAACGCGAGCTTCGCACGTTTGTTATGCAGCACAAGCTGAACTCTTACAGCTGATTGGTCGCTCATGCCAGGCTCAGCTGGTCACTGGCAGGCAAGACTGGGTGCCGTCTGGTCGAATTAAGTTTCAGCAACTGCCTTTGGCGTCGCAATCCTCTTGAATGCCATTCAAATGTCAATGGCACGGGGGCATGCATGTGAGGATATGAGACGCTCATCCAACAGGCCGAATTGATGGCGATGTCGACGGAGTCGGTGGTGATGCCCGTTGCCCGCAGCAATTCGCTTGCAGGCTTGTCTCCTACAAAGACAAGATGGCTGTCCCCTGCAGGAGCCGGCCTGTCGGCGATTTGTGGCGTGAGGTGATGCCTGTTGACAGGCACGAATCGCTTGCAGGCAAGCTCCTACAAAGGCAAAACCGCTCACTCCACCTGCCACCACGCAGGCAGCAGCGCCCGCACCTCGGGCCTTGCAAAGCGGCCATCCATTAGAAAGACTGTGCCTTGGTCTTCCGGCCGGCGAATGACGCGGCCCGCAGCTTGCACCACTTTGCGCAAGCCAGGGTAGAGGTAGGCGTAGTCCTGGCCGCGGCGGCGGCCAAAGAGGGCTTGCATGCGGCGGCTCATTTCTTCGTTCACCGCGTTGAGTTGGGGCAGGCCCAAAGTGGCAATGAAAGCGCCTATGAGTTGGCTGCCCGGCAGGTCTATGCCTTCGGCAAAGGAGCCGCCCAACACCGCAAAGGCAATGCCCTCATCCCCGGTGCGAAAGCGCTCTAAAAACGCGTGTTGCCCGGCCTCGTCCATGCGCGGGGTTTGCCGCCATTGCGGCAACTGTGGGTGGGCAAGAGCCAAGGCGTCGGCGGCTTGCTCAAGGTAGTCAAAGCTGGAAAAAAATGCCAGGTATTTGCCGGGCTGCACCGCCCATTGCGCGGCCAGCACCTGGGTGATAGCGGGCAGCGAGGCCTGGCGGTCTGGCCAGCGGGTGGAGATGCGCTGCATCACCTTGACTTGCAGCTGCTCGGCGGCAAAAGGCGCGGCCACGCCCATGACCACGGTGCGTGCGGGCAGGCCCAGCAGGTCGAGGTAGTAGTCGGCTGGCTGCAAGGTGGCCGAGAACATGGTGCAAGAGGCGGCAGCGTCTAGGCGGTGTTTTAAAAAGGGTGCGGGCACCACACAGCGTATGCACAGCCGCGCCCGGGGTCTGTGCGTGGTGCGCTCGCTGAGCGTGATGTCAAACAAGCTGTGCTCGCCCAGGGTGTGCACGCGCTCGTTGAAGGCCAGCAGGTCAAAGAAAAAGCGCTGCAGCTCGGGCTTGAGCTCGCTGGGGTGTTCGGTTTGCCAAGCCGCAATGGCGCTGGCCGCTTGTTGGAGGGCCAGCACCATGGGCTGGGGCACGCTGTCCAGCACGCTGTAGGCAGGGCGGCCTTGCACCAGCTCGCTCCAGCGGCGGCGCAGGCGGTCAAAGTCTTTTTTCAGGGGCTTGGGTGCGGCGCGCCTGGCCAGGACCAGGGCCAGCTCGTCGAGCTCGGCGCTGTACATTTTCCGCGCCCGCTCCACCAGGTTGTGGGCCTCGTCCACCAGCACGGCCACACGCCACTCTTGGGCGCGTGTCATGGCGTAGAGCAGGGCGTGGCTGTCAAAGTAGTAGTTGTAGTCGCCCACCACCACGTCAGCCCAGCGCAGCAGGTCTTGCGCCAGGTAGTAGGGGCACACAGCGTGGTCCAGCGCCAGGCGGCGCAGGGCGGGCTTGTCCATGGAGGGCAGGGCCACCGCAGCTTGGCGGGCGGCAGGCAGCTTGTCGTAAAAGCCCAACGCCAGCGGACACGACTCGCCATGGCAGGCTTTGTCCGGGTGCTCGCAGGCCTTGTCGCGGGCCACCAGTTCCAGCACGCGCAGCGGCAGGCTGCGTGGGGCAGGTGCGGCGTCTGCCAGGCGTTCCAAGGCGTGCAATGCGAGGGCGCGGCCCGAGCTTTTGGCAGTGAGGAAATACAGCTTGTCGAGCGCCGGCTTGCCCTCGGCGGCCATGGCTTTGAGGGCCGGGAACACCGTGCCCACGGTTTTGCCAATGCCGGTGGGCGCCTCCACCAGCAAGGGCTGGCCGCTGGTGGCCGAGCGCCACACGGCCTCGGCCAACTCGCGCTGGCCGGGCCTAAAGTCCGGGTGGGGAAAGCTCAGCGAGGCCAAGGCGGCTTGCCGGGCCAAGCGGTGAGCCGCCTCCTGCTGAGCCCAGGCCATGAAGGCGGCGCACTGCTGCTCAAAAAACGCCAGCAGCGCCTGGGCAGTGTGGGTTTCAAGCAGCACGGTTTCTTGCTGCTCGTCGAGGTTGAAGTACACCAGCGCCAGCTTGAGCTGGTCCAGGCCCTCTTGCGCGCACATCAGGTGGCCATAGACCTTGAGCTGGGCCCAGTGGAGCTGGCGCTGGGCCTCGGTGATGCCGTGCACATCGCCCCTGAAGGTTTTGATTTCTTCGAGCTGCTTAAGGTGAGGGGCAAAGCCGTCGGCCCGCCCGCGCACCACCAGGCCGTGGTGGCTGCCGCTGAGCGAGATTTCGGTGCGGTAGCCTGGCGGGCGGCGGGCGGCCACCAGCTGGTGGCCGGCCACACCTTCTTGCGCGCTGGGACTGGGGGAAAAGCGCAGGTCGAGGTCGCCCCGCCTGGCCGTGAATTCGCACAGCGTGCGCACAGCCACGGTGTAGGGCAGATCGTGGGCGGTGGTCATGGGCGCCCGCATGGTAGTGCATGGCTGACTTGGGCCTGCGCGCTTGGCTGTCGCACGGCCTCTTGGGCCGCCGGGGGGGGCTGGAGACGTGCAGCTATTACCATCTGGCCAGTTACTCCATTGAAATGCCCATGAAAAACAACCCTGAGCGTCCAGCCACCCTGGAAGACAAGTCTTTTTTGCTGTTGTTGACGCTGGTCACCCTGGCCTTTGGCTGGGTCTTGCTGCCTTTTTATGGCGCGCTGTTTTGGGCGGCGGTGCTGGCCATCATCTTTGCGCCTCTCCATGCTCGGCTGATGCAGCGCTTGCCGCAAAAGCGCAATTTGGCAGCGGTCATCAGCCTGACGCTCATTGTGCTGCTGGTGGTCTTGCCCTTGATTTTGGTCTCGGCCATGCTGGTGCAAGAGGCCAGCGTGGTGTATGCGCGCATGCAGTCGGGCGAGATCAGCTTTTCACGGTACTTTCAGCAAATGTACGAGGCGCTGCCTGCGTGGTTGTCGGGTCTGCTCAATCGCTTTGGCCTGGGCAGTTTGAGTCTGCTGCAAGACCGCGTGACCACGGGGCTGACCAAGGGCTCGCAGTTTTTTGCCACCCAGGCCCTGAACATTGGCCAGGATACTTTTAACTTGGTGATGGCCTTTTTCACCATGCTCTACATTTTGTTTTTCTTTTTGCGCGATGGCCACCAACTGGTGCGCCGTCTGCGCGAGGCCATTCCCTTGGAGCTCGATGTCAAGCGCAGCTTGGCCACCAAGTTCGCCACCGTGATTCGAGCCACCGTCAAGGGCAACATCGTGGTGGCCATGGTGCAGGGCGCTTTGGGCGGCTTTATTTTTTGGGCGTTGGACTTGCAGGCGCCTGTGCTGTGGGGCGTGCTGATGGCCTTTTTGTCGCTCTTGCCCGCGGTGGGCGCGGCGGTGGTGTGGTTGCCCGTGGCCGTTTATTTGCTGCTCACCGGTAGCGTGGTGCAAGGCGGTGTGCTGATTGCCTTTGGCGTCTTGGTCATTGGGCTGGTGGACAACGTGCTGCGCCCTATTTTGGTTGGCAAAGACACCAAAATGCCCGACTACGTGGTGCTGCTGTCCACCCTGGGCGGCATTTCTCTTTTTGGGCTCAACGGCTTTGTCATCGGCCCGGTGATTGCGGCCATGTTCATGGCGGCCTGGGATTTGTTGGTGAGCGCTCGTCGGGACACACCACCTTTGTAGGCGACCGGCCGCCCAGGCTTGGGGCTGGGCCATGGCCACCCCATGCCAGGAATCGCCCAGAAGGCTTGGACCCTGATGGGGAGCGCTGTGTTTTGCCTTTTGTAGGAGCCGGCCTGCCGGCGAATGTTGGTAAGAGGTGATGCCCGTTGGTCGGCACGAATCGCCTGCAGGCTGGCTCATAGCGGAGAAGTTCAGGCGCAAGACAGGGTGTCCAGCTCTTGCTCGGAGCGGGCCGAATAGTCGACCGCACCAAAGTGCAACAACACCCGCGCGTCGCCAGGCGCCAAGTCAAACTCTCGCTCGTACCAGCACACCGGGTGAAAGCCCGTGTTGCCCAGTCCACTGGCTTGGCTCTCGGGCGGGAAGGGCACCAAGATTTGGTGCTGCCAAGGAATGGGCTCGGTGGGGTGGATGAAGTTGCGGCAGTCGTTGAAGGTGAATTTCCAAGGGCCGTTGAGCGATTGCCATTGCTCGCGCACCAACTGCGGGCGCGGGTAAGCGGTGTTATCCATCCGGCCCATTTTGTATGCGGGCACCCCGCCCGCTGTCCACTCTTACACCTGCTTGCATGCGTTTGCTATCTTGGGCGATCAATGCACTCAGCCTGCCTGGCGAGGCTGAAACACCCGAATGCGAGGCGCAATTTTTTCGCTCAGCGTGCGCGAGGCCATGCGCATGTCGAACTCGGTTTGCAGGTTCAGCCAAAAACGAGGCTCCATGCTGAAAAACAAGCCCAAGCGCAAGGCGGTGTCGGCGGTCACCGGCCTATGGCCATTGACCAGCTCGCTGATGCGGCTGGGCGAGACATCAATGTCAGCGGCCAACTGGCGGGCAGTTATACCCATGGGTTTCATGAAGTCTTCCAGCAAAATTTCGCCAGGATGGATTTCGTCAAGCAGGTCGGTCATCTTCAATTCCTCAGTGGTAGTCCACTATTTCAACTTGGTAGGCCCCATCGTCATGCCAGACAAAACAGATCCGCCACTGCGCGTTGATGCGGATGCTGTGCTGGCCTTTTCGGTCGTCCTTCAGGGCTTTAAGGTGGTTGCCGGGTGGAATCTTTAAGTCGCTCAGAGCTGTGACAGCGTGCAGCTGCAGCAGCTTTCTCCGTGCCACGCGTTCCAGATTTTTGAATCTGGGCACAGCGTGACTGCGAAACAGTGCCTCGGTGTCTGCACAGATGAAAGAACGAATCATGGCTCATTTTATTCCGCATAAAGGAATCTGAACAACAAAATAAATCGGAAAAAACCTCAGCGGCTCATTGATGAGCACAAATGTTTGCGCGCCTGCTGGCGCGTCAAGGCTATGCGCTGCTGAGCATGCTGCGCCAAAAAGGCCTGCAGCTGCCGGTTGTTCATCTTGTCGGCTTGGCCCGTTGGGGTGTGGTTCAAGAAGAACTTGTTGCAAGTGATGGATGGAATGAAAGCCCATCAAACCCGCTGAACTGCCTTCAAGGCCGCCGCCACCTCTGCTGCGGCCGTGGGCCTGAGCAAGCGTCCCACCTCTTGCCCGTCTTGCAACAACACCAGCGTGGGCCAAAGCTTGACGCGAAAGCTGCGGCCCAGTGCGCGGCCTGGGCCGTCTTCCACCTTGAGGTGTTGCCATTCCGGCTGCTGTGTCAGCGTCTGGGCTACCGGTGCTTGAGCGGCGCGGCAGTGGCCACACCAGTCGGTGCCAAACTCCAACACCGTGAGGCCGCGCCAAGCGTCCACGTCGGCGCGCAGGGGGGCTTCGGTGGGGCTGAGGTAGGGTGTCAATGGGTTCATGGCTGGAGCTCCGGTTTTAGGGGGTCACGTCAGGGGTGCTGAAATAAGGCACCGTGGTGCCCCGCAAGCACTGCAGGCGGCATTGTGCAATCCAAGCGGGCGCGGTGGCGTGCTGGTGCTGCCCGCCGTTCATCTGCTGGCTTCAAAGCCATTCAGGCTTGCGCCTTGAAGGTCATTTTGAATCGGGCGACAACTTGTCTTTGCCACAATGAGCCCAAGCTGTTGCACATCGCTCGGCACTGGGCCAGGTCAATCCATTAACAGGTGAAGTGAGGACGCAAGCATGAATGAGACAAGCATGTGGTGGTTGCTGACCGGGGCCTTGGTGGCGCTGGAGCTGGTCACAGGCACTTTTTACCTGCTGATGCTCGGCTTGGGTGCGGCCGCTGCCGCGCTTGCGGCCATGGCCGGCCTGAGTCTGCTTGCGCAGCTGGTGGTGGCTGCGGTGGTGGGTGGTTTGGGGGCTGTGCTTTTGGGGCAATGGCGCAAGCGCCAAGCAGTCACGCCCGAAGAGGCGCAGGATCAGCAACTGGACTTGGGCGCCACCGTGGTGGTGGACGCTTGGGACGTGCAAGGCACAGCCCAGGTCAAGCACCGGGGCGCCATGTGGACGGCTGTGTTGGCCCCGGGTCAATCCGCCACGTTGGGCGCTCACCGCATTCAAGCCATGGTGGGCAACCGGTTGGTGGTCGAAAAAATCTGATTTTTGTAGTGACGTTTTAACAGGGAGAAGTTCATGGAAATTGCCGCCGTTCTCGTGGTCATTGCGATTTTGTTCATCGTCAAGACCGTCAAAGTGGTGCCCCAGCAAGAGGCCTGGGTGGTGGAGCGCTTGGGTAAATTCCACGCCAGTTTGGCCCCTGGTTTGAACTTTGTGGTGCCGTTTGTGGACAAGGTCATTCAAAAGCACAGTCTTAAAGAAATCCCGCTGGACGTGCCCAGCCAGATTTGCATCACGCGTGACAACACTCAGCTGCAGGTGGACGGCATCTTGTACTTTCAGGTCACCGACCCCAAGCTCGCCAGCTATGGCTCATCCAACTACATCGTGGCCGTGACCCAGTTGGCGCAAACGAGCTTGCGCAGCGTGATTGGCAAGCTCGAGCTGGACAAAACCTTTGAAGAGCGCAACATCATCAACGCGCAGGTGGTGGCGGCCATTGATGAGGCCGCTTTGAACTGGGGTGTGAAGGTGCTGCGCTATGAAATCAAAGACCTCACCCCGCCCAAAGAAATTTTGCTGGCCATGCAGTCGCAAATCACGGCCGAGCGTGAAAAGCGCGCGCTG
This sequence comes from Polaromonas sp. YR568, assembly GCA_945878995.1. Taxonomy (GTDB): domain Bacteria; phylum Pseudomonadota; class Gammaproteobacteria; order Burkholderiales; family Burkholderiaceae_C; genus Polaromonas. The sequence continues at coordinate 51,400 of CAMCUN010000014.1, forward strand.
ATTGCCGCCTCCGAAGGCCGGCGCCAAGAGCAAATCAACATTGCCACCGGCGAGCGCGAAGCCTTCATTGCTCGCTCTGAAGGTGAAAAGCAAGCGGCCATCAACAAAGCCCAAGGCGACGCCGCCGCCATCACCGAAATGGCCAACGCCACGGCCTTGGCCATTGAACGAATCGCGGCGGCCATTCGCCAGCCTGGTGGCGAGCAGGCGGTGCAGCTCAAAGTGGCCGAGCAAGCCGTGCACGCCTATGCCAAGGTGGCGCAAGACGCCAAAACCACCTTGATCGTGCCCGGCAACATGAGCGAGGTGTCCGGCCTGATTGCGTCAGCCATGCAAATGGTCGGGACGGTGAATTCAGCGGGCCGCTGAGAGGCCACCCAGGCCACGGGCGGGTGGCTCCTTCTTACCATAGAAGGAGCTCTTTCACTTGATTTAAGTTACCCCCCGCCGATGTGCACGGCTTTGTGGACAAGTCCCTTGAAAACCGCGCAAAGCCCCGCCCCGCTTGGCTTTCAACACAATGCCCAACAAACAGGCAGTCCAAATTTTTTGAGCTGTTGAGGCTTTAAAAAGCCGTGTTCTGAAGCCCCGAGCGCACCCAAACATCCCACCATCAGCGCGGGCACGCCAGCCGCTGGCCTTGGGTTGCAAGGAGGCAGGCAGTTGAGGCGGGGGCGATGCGGCGACGTTGCGGCGACAATGCACCCTGATGGCCTTGGGCCAGCTTACTTGACACTCACATGAACATCAGCAAAGACACCGCCGTCACCATTCGCCTGAAAGTCTCCGACCAACAAGGCCAACTCATCGAAAACGGCAAAGAACCCGTGGCCTATTTGCACGGCGGCTACGGCAACCTGTTGCCCAAAGTGGAAGAGGCCCTGGAGGGGCAAGCCGCTGGCTTCAAGGCCCATCTGGACCTGAGCGCGGCTGATGCCTTTGGCGAGCGCGACGAGGCGCTGGTGCAAAGCATTCCCAAAACGCAGTTTCCCCCCGGCGTGAAAGTCGGTGGCCAGCTCGAAGGCCGTGGCGAAGACGGACGCACCCATGTGTTCACCGTCATCAAGATCAAAGGCCCTGAGGTGATTTTGGACGCCAACCACCCCCTGGCTGGCAAGCACCTGAAAGTGAGCGTGGAGGTGATGGACGTGCGCGCTGCCACGGCCGAGGAAATCACCCACGGTCATGTGCATGGCGAACACGGTCACCATCATTAAGGGCAGTCAGACGCCCAAAAAAAACACCGCCCAAGGGCGGTGTTTTGCGATGAGCCTTGGCAAGTCTCAGTGGTTGTTGGTGCCCCGATGCGCCCAAGCCGTGGTGTGCTTTTCGATGTAGCTGAACAGCTCGTACATCAACATGGCCATGGCGCCCACCACCACCAGGCCTGAAAAGGCCAGGCCCATTTGCATGGCCGAGCCAGCCGAAATGAGCAGGTAGCCAATGCCCTCGTTGGCGGCCGTCATCTCAGACACCGTGGTGCCCACAAAAGCCAGCGTGATGGCAACCTTGAGCGAGCCGTAAAAGTAAGGCATGGAGCGCGGCAGTCCCACTTTGACGAGCACATCCCAGCGCTTGGCGCCCAGCACCCGCAGCACGTCTTCAAGCTCGGGCTCCAGCGTGGCCAGGCCCGTGGCGATGTTGACCATGATGGGGAAGAAGCTGATGAGAAAAGCCGTGAGAATCGCAGGACCAATGCCAATGCCGAACCACACCACCAAAATCGGCACAAAAGCCGCCTTGGGCAGCGCGTTGAAAGCCGTCATCAGCGGGTACACCGCCGTGTAAGCCAGGCGCGAAGAGCCAATCAAAAAGCCCAGCAGCACGCCCACCACAATGGCAATGCCAAAGCCGGCCATGGTCACCCAGTAGGTGCGCCAGGCGTGGCCGGCAATCACCTCGTGGTATTCCACGGTCTGGGTCGCAATCCGCCAAGGGCTGGGGAAAATGAATTCCGACACATTGAAGGCCGAGCACAGCACCTGCCAAATGGCGATGACCGCCACCAGCAAGATCCAGGGCGACCAGGCTTGGAGTTTTTTGTTGTTCATGTCGGCACCGCTGAGGTTTTTCGGATGGCACCAATGTGGCCGCGCAGCTCATGCACCACGTCGGTGAACTCTTTGGTGTAGGTGATCTCCAGGTCGCGCGGGCGCGGCAGGTCGATCTCGCGGCGCACCATAAAGCGGCCTGGGCCTTTGCTCATGACGTACACCGTGTCGGCCAAAAAAACCGACTCACGCAGGTCGTGCGTGACCAAAATCACGTTGAAGCGCTGCTCGGTCCAGAGGTCGCGCAAGATGCACCACAGCTCCTCGCGGGTGAAGGCGTCGAGCGCGCCAAAGGGCTCGTCGAGCAAGAGCATCTTGGGCTCGTGAATCAGCGCACGGCAAATGCTCGCGCGTTGCTGCATGCCGCCCGAGAGCTGCCAGGGGAATTTGTCGCCATAGCCGCCCAAGCCCACCTTGTCGAGCAGGGCCAAGGCGCGCTGCTCAAACTCAGGTCGGCGCTGCTTGAACTGGCTGCGGTAAGGCTCCACAATTTCCAGCGGCAGCAGCACGTTGTCCAGCGTGGTTCGCCAGGGCAGCAACGAGGGCGCCTGAAAGGCCATGCCCGAGATCTTGAGCGGCCCGGTGACGGGCTGCTGGTCAATGTGAATGCTGCCTTTGGACGGCTTGTTCAGGCCGGTGGCCAGCTTCATGAAGGTGGACTTGCCACAACCTGAAGGTCCCACAATGGCAATGAACTCGCCTTGTTGGACCTTGAGGTCTATGGCCTCGACCGCGTACTGCCCTTTGGCCTGCAGCTCCTCGTTGTAGGCCAGCCAGACGTCCTTGAAGTCAATGAAGGGCGCGGTCATCAATCACTTCTTGGCAGCAGCTGCAGCCTTGGCCGGGGCCGGCAAGATGTTGAGCTCGGCCTTGGTGGGCAAGAAAGAGCCGTTCCACACCGCATCAGGGTCGACACGGGTTTTGGTGTTGAAGGCGTCCGAAACCTGCGAGGCCATCAGCGACAGGCGGCCGGGATTGAGCTGGCCAAAGCCTTCAGCGCGAGCGTCAGCGCTGTTGATGACGGTGTCAATGGCCAGCTTCAGGCGGCGCGTCTCCATCTCGACATTGATGATGCCGTCGCGCGCTTTCACGTCAGCAATCGCCGCCTCAGGCTTGGTGATCACGTCTTTGGCGCCTTTGGTGAAGGCTTGCAAAAACGCTTTCACGGCCGCCGGGTTTTCCTTAATGATCTTGGGCGTGGCGATGATCACGTTGCCATAGAGCTTCACGCCGTTTTCAGCGTAGGGCAGGACCACCACGTCGTCGATCTTGACGCCGCGCGCTTCCAGGTTGAGCAGTGACGTGAAGGTAAAGCCCGTGATGGCGTCCACGTCACCGCGGGCCAGCATGGTTTCGCGCAGTGGCGGGTCCATGGCCGTCCAGGTCACGCTGCCCACGCCGTTTGCTTTTTGAAAGATGGGAAACGCCCGGCGACCAGCGTCAAACACCGGGGCGCCCAGTTTTTTGCCGGCCAGGTCGGTGGGTTTGGTGATGCCAGATTTTTTCAAGGCCATCACCGAGGCGGGCGTGTTGTTGTAGACCACCATGATGGCCACGGGCTTGTTGGGCGCGTCGGGGTTGTTGGCGTGGAACTCCATGAGCGCGGCCAAGTCTGCAAAGCCCAGGTCGTAGGTGCCCGAGGCCACGCGCGTGACCGCCGCGCCCGAGCCGTTGCCAGCGTCTACCGTCACGTCGAGCTTGGCGTCTTTGAAGTAGCCCTTGGCCACGGGGGTGAGGAACAGGGCCGCAGGGCCTTCAAAGCGCCAGTCCAACTGGAACTTGATGGGCGTGGTCTGGGCCTGGGCGGCGCCCATGCTCAGCAGGCCGGCCAGGGCGAGGGCGCTTTGGAGGAGATGGCGTTTATTCATGGTGAAGTCCTTCAAACAGGGGTGAAAAAGGGGGTGAAAAGTAGAGTTGTCGTGCAAGTTCAATGCCATTGCCACCCGTGGCGAGGCGATGTCAATTCATTGTCCGGGAGCCCAGCCGCGCTGAAACGGCGCAGACCTGGGAATAAACCGGGACATACCCTGACCAAATTGGTGCGAGGACGGTTGGCCAGCACCGCGCGGCGTGCCTCGGATTGGTGCGTTTTGAGTGGCAAAGCGCTTGAAATAGTCGGTGTTCACTGCCTCGAGTCCTTCCTTGCGGGCATGCCTAACCCGCCAGATGGCGCAAGCGCTGCATTATGTGAACCAAACTGTATACAAAAATAACCCCAATAAACTGAGTGCAAACCCGAGATGCTAGAAATTGCATGGATCAAAAAGTCTGTTTTGGAGCTTGCGCCTGCCCGAAAAGCATGCAGGCCTCAGCCCAGCAAGTCCAGCAGCGTGCGCGCCACCACCTTGGTGGCACGGCGCAAATCTTCCAGGTCCAGGCGCTCGTCGGCGCGTTTGGCATGGGATTCGCGCACGGTGCGTGGGCCGGCGCCGTAAATCACGCCCGGGATGCCGCGCTCCACATACAAGCGCACGTCGGTGTAAAGCGGCGTGCCCACAGCGGGGATGGGCTCGCCAAAGACCTGCTCACCGTGCTTTTGGATCGCCGCCACCAGCGGCTGGTTGCCGCTCAAGGGCTTCATGGCGTGGGCCATCAGGATGCGGCGCACGTCCACCTGAAGTTGCTGGCCGCCGCGCGGGGGCGCAAAGCTGGCGGCTGCGCTGGCGATGGTGCCCCGAATGGCGGCTTCCACCTCGGCTGGGTTTTCCTCGGGGATCATGCGTCGGTCCAGCTTGAAGACCACCCGGCCGGGCACCACGTTGGTGTTGGTGCCGCCCGTGATTTGGCCCGCGTTCAGGTAGGGGTGGGTGATGCCTTCCACTTGCGAGCTGATCTTTTTGTAGTCTGCATTGAGCGCGTACAGCGCCTGCAGAATGTGCACCGCGCCTTGCAGCGCGTCGGTGCCACTGTCTGGGATGGCGGCGTGGGCCATGGTGCCTTGCACGGTCACTTCCATCTGCAGGCAGCCGTTGTGCGCGGTCACCACCTGGTAGCTAAAACCGGCGGCGATCATCAAGTCGGGCTTGGTGTGGCCGTTTTTCAGCAGCCAGTCGGGGCCGACCTCGCCGCCGTATTCCTCGTCGTAGGTGAAGTGCAGTTCCACCGCGCCCTTGAGCGGCGCTTTGAGCGCTTCAAGCGCGCGCACGGCAAAGGTGAAGGTGGAAAAGTCGCACTTGCTCACCGCCGTGGCGCGGCCGTACATCTTGCCGTCCACCACGGTGCCGCCGTAGGGGTCGTGGGTCCAGCCTTCGCCAGGGGGCACCACGTCGCCGTGGGCGTTCAGCGCAACGGTTTTGCCCGCACCGTAGTCGCGGCGCACGATCAGGTTGGTGATGCTCTGCAGCCCTGCGGCTTTCACCTCTTCTGCTGGCACCACAAAGGCTTGGGCCTGCATGCCAAAGGCCCGCAGCAGCTCGGCGGTGCGCTGGGCGTGCGGGGCGTTGTTGCCGGGCGGCGTGTCGGTGGGCACGCGCACCAGTTCCTGCAAAAAGCGCACCTGCTCGTCAAAGTGCTGGTCTATCCAGGCGTCGAGTTGTTCGTAGGCGGTGGTCATGGGCTTGTCCTTGTGATGGTGAGTCAGCGGGCGAGCTGCTCAATGACATGCATGAAGGCCAGCACCGACAGCTGAATGTCGTCGTTGGTGGTGGACTCCAGCGGGTTGTGGCTGATGCCCGAGTTTTGGCCGCGCACAAACAGCATGGCTTGGGGCATGACTTCGTGCAGCTTCATGGCGTCGTGGCCGGCGCCCGAGGGCATGCGGTGCACCGGCAGGCCCAGGCTGTGCACAGCCTGCTCCCAGCGGGCTTGCCAGGCGGGGGCGCTGGGCGCGGCCGGGGCGCGCATGGTTTCTTCGAGCTTGAGCACCAGGCCGCGGCGCTGGCAGATGCGGTCGAGCTCGGCCAACACATCGCTGAGCATGGCGTCGCGCTGCGCGTCGGTGGGTGCGCGCAGGTCCATGGAGAAGTTGCAGCGCCCAGGCACCACGTTGATGGAGCCTGCCGGCACCTGGAGCTGGCCTATGGTGGCCACCGAATCGCCGTCCTGGCGGGCCCGCTTTTCCATGAAAAGCGCCAGCTCGGCCAGGCCGCAGACTGAGTCGCTGCGCCTGTCCATGGGGGTGGTGCCGGCGTGGCAGGCCACGCCTACAAGCTCGCCCAAAAAGCGCACGCTGCCATTGATGGAGCTGACCACACCCAGCGGCAATTGCATTTCATTGAGCACTGGGCCTTGCTCGATGTGCAGTTCCACAAAGCCCAGGTACTGCGCCGGGTCGCGGCGGATGGCCGCAATGCCCTGCAGGTTCAGGCCCGCATGCGCCATGGCTTGGGCCATGGTGATGCCGTCTGCGTCTTGTTGCTCCAGCCAGGCGGGATTGAACTGGCCCACCAGCGCGCCCGAGCCCAGGAAGGTGGCTTTGTAGCGCTGACCTTCTTCTTCTGCAAAACCCACCACCTCGATGCCCAAGGGCAGGCGGCGCTTGGCGCGGTGCAGCTCGCGCACGCAGGCCATGGGCACAAACATGCCCAAGCGCCCGTCGTACTTGCCACCGTTGCGCACGGTGTCGTAGTGGCTGCCGGTCAGCAGGTACTTGGCGTTGGGCTGTTCACCGTGGTAGCGGCCCACCACATTGCCCACGGCGTCTATGGACACCTCGTCAAAGCCACAGTCCCGCATGCCTTGCACCAATTGCTCCGTGCAGGCGCGGTGCGCGTCTGTCAGGTAGGTGACGGTGAGCTGACCTTTGTCGGCAAAGCCGGGGTCGCTGTGGCGGGCCAGGTCTTCGTGCCAGTCCCAGACCTCGTTGCCCAGCGTGGGCTCAAAGCCGAATTTGTCGTTCAGCCGGATCTCGGCAATGCGGTTGATGTGACGCAGGCACTCCTCGCGCTCAAACACGGGCTGGCCATGGAGCCGGCGGGCAAAGGTGTCAATGATTTGCTGCTTGTTCAAACCCAACCCACGCGCGCCGCGCACCGCGAGGATGAAGGGAAAGCCGAACTTGGCGTTGTAGTCGGCGTTGAGTTGATGCAGGCGCGCAAACTCCTCGGGCGTGCAGTCCGTCAGGCCCGCCTTCCCCTGCTCGTTGGTGGACTCGGCCGTGAGCGTCTTGCTCACCATGGCCTTGCCAGCGAGTTCGGGGTGGGCGCGGATCAGGCGCAGCTTTTCATCGAGCGAGGCCTGGCTCAGCGCGGTGACCAATGCATGCTTGAGCTGCGGCAGGGACTGAAAAGGCCTGTTCTTGAGCGCCCGCTGGGCCACCCAGGGCGAGTGCTCATAAAGGCCATCGAGCAGGGCCAGCGCTTGCTCGGGCGTGGCGGCGTTGAGTTGTTCAAGCGTCAGTGGCATGAGTTGGTATCCGAATGAACTCCCTCCCCCTCTGGGGGCGGGCTGGGGTGGGGGCAAGTGTGAGGAAAGGGCGACCTCCCTGCTCCCTCCCCCTTTGGGAGAGGGCCGGGATGGGGGAAAGCGCAGGGATGTTTCGGAGGTTTTGCTCCCTCCCCCTCTGGGGGAGGGTTGGGGTGGGGGCAAGCGCGAGGAAACGGCAGTCCAACGCACCGCGCTTTCCAAAAATGCAGTCGCCAGTCAAAACGCCCTCACCCCACATACGGGTGCACAGCCTTCCAGTGCCGCGCAATGTCAATGCGCCTGCACACCCACACCCTGTCGTGCTTGGCAATGTGGTCCAGAAACTTTTGCAGCGCCACAATCCGCCCCGGCTTGCCCAGCAAACGGCAGTGCATGCCCACGCTCATCATCTTGGGACTGTCTGCGCCTTCGGCATACAGCGCGTCAAAGCTGTCGCGCAGGTAAATGAAAAAGTCCTCGGCCTGCGCAAAACCCTGCGGCAGCGAAAAGCGCATGTCGTTGGTGTCCAGCGTGTAAGGCACCACCAAATGAGGCGACACCATGCCGTCGGATTTTTCCACCTTCATCCAAAAGGGCAGGTCGTCGCCGTAGTAGTCGCTGTCGTACTCAAAGCCGCCGTGGTCCACCACCAGGCGGCGGGTGTTGGGGCTGTCGCGGCCGGTGTACCAGCCTGCGCCATGGATGCTGTGGCCGTGCGTGGTGCCGGTGAGCTTTTCAATGATGGCCAGGCCGCGCTCCAGGTGCTCGCGCTCCAGCTCGGGCGCCATGTGCTGGTAGTGGATCCAGCGCCAGCCGTGGCAGGCAATTTCATGGCCCAGTTCCACAAAAGCGGCGGTGAGTTCGGGGTGGCGCTCCAGCGCCATGGACACGCCAAACACCGTCAGCGGCAGGCCGCGCTTTTCAAACTCGCGCAAGATGCGCCAGACGCCCGCGCGCGAGCCGTATTCGTAGATGCCTTCCATGCTCATGTGCCGCTCGGGAAAGCTGGGCGGGTTGAACATCTCCGAGAGGAATTGCTCGCTGCCCGCGTCGCCATGCAGCGTGGCGTTCTCGCCGCCTTCTTCGTAATTGAGCACAAATTGCACGGCCACGCGGGCCTGGCCCGGCCATTGCGCATGCGGTGGCTGGCGGCCGTAGCCAACAAGGTCGCGGGGGTAGGGGGCGGTGGAGTCGTAAGTCATGACAGGGCCATTGAAATGTCGTTGCTCGGAAGCTTGCGCTCAAAACTCAAATTGGCTTCGACGTTGAGCAGGTGCTCGTCCATCAGGCGCACGGCCAAGGCCTCGTCGCCTGCGGCCAGCGCTTTGACGATCTCGCCATGCTCCTCGTGCGAATGCTGGGCGGCTTTTTGCGATTGGTACATCAAGGTGATCAGGGCGCAGCGTGAGATCAACTCGCCCAGCAGCTGCGCCAGCACCTCGTTGCCCATGAGCTCGGCCATGCGCACATGAAAGTCGCCCAGCAGCTCCACCCGGCTGGAGGCGTCTTGGCCGTCCAAGGCCGCTTGCTCTTGTTTGACATGTGCTTTGAGCGCCTTGATGCGGGCGGGTGTGGCCGCGCGCACAAAGGCCCGCGTCATCTCCACCTCCAACATGCGGCGCACGGCAAACACCTGGCGCGCTTCCTCCACCGAGGGCGTGGCCACAAAGGCACCTCGCGCAGGTTCCAGCCGGATCAAGCGGTTTTGCGAAAGCTGAAACAAGGCTTGCCGCACCAAGGTGCGCGACACACCAAAGTGGTCGGCCAGCTTCTGCTCGGCCAGCTTGGTGCCGGGGTGCAGACGGTGGTCAACGATGGCTTTGGTCAGGGCCTGAACGATCGCGTCGGTGGTGGACGGTTCCATGCGCTTTATCTTAGACCAAATCGTCTTTTTGTATACACTTTCGGTGAACCATCAATGTGAATTTACCTTCAAGGAGCGATCAATGGGCCTGAGCACACACGTCCTGGACACCATGCATGGCAGCCCCGCAGGCGGCATGCGTGTGGCGCTGTTCACCACCCAAGGTGAGCAGGCCACCCTGGTCAAGCGCTTTGAACTCAACGCCGACGGCCGCAACCCCGATGGCCCGCTGTATGACAACGCCAGCCTCAAAGTGGGCACCTACCGCTTGGTGTTTGACGTGGCGGGCTATTTCAAGGCGCGTGGCGTGAGCTTGCCCGAGCCGAATTTTTTAAACCAGGTCAGCCTGGACTTTGGCGTGGCCGATGCCAGCGCGCACTACCATGTGCCGCTGTTGGTGAGTCCCTGGAGCTATTCCACGTACAGGGGGAGTTGAGTTGCGTTGACCTTTGTAGGAGATTGCCTGCAAGCGATTTGTGCCGGTGATCAGGCATTCGTTCATGCCAAGATTCGCCGGCAGGCCAGCTCCTACAGGGGAGAAGACAAGCCGTTCGTCGACGGGGGAAGACAAACTGTTCGCCTGCAGGGGAGAAGACAAGCCGTTCGTCTGCAGGGGAAAGAACAAACCGTTCGTCTGCAGGGGAAAAAACAAACCGTTCGTCTTTGTAGGAGCTTGCCTGCAAGCGATTTGTGCCGGTGATCAGGCATTCGTTCATGCCAAGATTCGCCGGCAGGCCAGCTCCTACAGGGGAGAAGACAAGCCGTTCGTCGA